>JAEZFR010000467.1 GCA_023417285.1 Bacillota bacterium | reverse complement strand
TATATTGTAAACAAGGTATGAAAGCCAATCTTTCGGCCTCCATACCTTAAATTTAATATCATAGAAAGCTATTTACAGAAAAAACTTCACACTCTCGGATAGTTTTAATCACTGTGCAGCAGGCCCTTTTAATCGGTTCCTCTTTTGAATGTCTATTAATACTCTCATCAATAAAATATGGCTTAAAACTGGCCTTCAAAGAATTTTTGGTCTTGCCTTCACACTAAATTCTTTAGTAACTCTATTTAACTTATATGTCCGTCAATTCGATATTCCGTAGTACGATGGTTAATACCTTCCTCCTCGTTCTTTGTTGTATATTCAGAAAGTTTATCTAGCCATCTTCTTAATATATTTCTTTCTGCACTCAGTTATATTACTGTGCGAGATCATTGTTTTCTATTTCATTCCCTGCTCCATAGAAATTATCTTCTTTAAACAAAATATATTTATCATCATTAGAAAATTCCGTTATTACACAAGTATCAGCTAACTTAAAAGAAGCTCCGGTTTTAAAATCAAAAATATATGTCTCTAATACAAAGCCATCTACAAAGCGCTTTGGAGACACATTGTTGTATTGTTTTTTAGGCACAAAATATCGTATTTTTGTTTCATTTGGTGACCATTCTAATCCGAATCCGTTAAATAAGTAGTTCTTAATTCCGGTTTCAGTATTGAATATGTATGTATCACCTTTAGTTGAGTTATATAAAAATTTCTTTTTATCCTTTGAATATCTTCCTTCAGAGTATTTTTCACCCAAGTTAGGTTCAGATTCAATTCTTAAAAGATCAGTTTTTTCTTTTTGTCGCTCATCAATTTTTGATTCATAGTATGGAACGGTATCATTGCTCATTAATTCAAGCCATTTGTCCTTAATATTAAATTTATAGCTAGTAATTGTTTCGCCGCTTGTGCCTAACATAATGTTTTCATTATCTATCCACCCACCAGAAATAAAATTTAATGGCTTATTAAATGCATTTTCCTCAAGTTTTTCATCTTTAACATTAAAAATATACAAACTAGTGTTTTCAGCACCTCTCTCGAGAATAAAACAATGCTTACTATCTTCTGACCAACATAATCCAAAATTATTACTTTTTAGATTCAAAAGCACGCTGCTTTTTTTCTCAGCCACATTATACAAAAATAATTTTGCTGGCTGTGATTGCGTTGGTTCTTCAGAAACCTTAGCGTCAGAAACTACAGTTGCAGAAGTTAAAGTTTCTGGGCCTCTAGTACTCTCTTTTTCTCCACAGCCTGAAAATATAATTAATAATAATCCTACAAATATTAAGCTCTTCATTATTTTCTTATACATCAAATATCTCCTCCCCATATCAGTTTATCATCAATATAGGCTTTGACTAAAATACTTATTTGGGTTATTTCTATTAAACGAATAATCATTAGATTGCGTATAATCTGACAATCTGCTTTGGCTATTAATATGAACTTCAGCACTTTCTCCTAACTTAATTTGACCTACTTTGCTAGTAAATCCTAATTCAAAATAGTAAATTTGACTTATCTCCGATATTAGACCAGTCACACCGTAAGTACTTCTTTTACTCTCCATCTATCGTATAATAGTATCTAGCCTTAATATCGGACAAATTAATATATTCTTTTCATGTGTTTGTAATCACTAAACCTAGGGAAAAGAGTATTGTTCTTTTATTTACCATTTTCTAGCCAAAATTACTGTCCTACATCATTGTTTTCTATTTCATATCCTCCCCCGTAGAAATCATCTCCGGCAAACAAAATATATGTATCATCTATTGAAAATTCAGCTCCCACACAACTGTCTGATAACTTAAATGACCCTCCATTTTTACTATCATAAACGTATGTTTCAAGCTTAAGTCCTTCTGCATAATGCTTAGGATTAAGAGATTTGTATTGTTGCTTAGGAAAATAATACTTTATTTTAGTCTCATTTGGCGATCATTGTAATCCAAATCCGTTAAATAAATATTTTTTTGTTTTTGTCTGAGTGTCAAATAAATATGTTTCATATTTATTTGAGTTATATAGAAATTTTTTCTTATCTTTAGAGTATTGACCTTCAAAAAAATTTCTCCAATGTCTGGATATGGACTTATCGAAAGTAATTCCGTTGTTTGTTTTTGTCTCTCATAAATCTTTGAGTAATAATAGGATTTTGTATCATCACTCATAATTTCAAGCTTTTTATTCTTAATATTAAAGAGATAACTTTCACTAGGGTCACCTTTTCCATCAATTAAAATATTCTCTCTGTCAATCCATGCGACCCAATCAATTTTACTTGATATATCCAACAAATCTTTAGGTAGGTCCTCCTCTAAAACATTACTAGATTTATAAATATGTAATCTGTTACTTTGAGCTTCAATGTCGAATATTATAAAATACTTACTATCTTCTGACCAACATGTTGACCAATTACCACCCTTCATAGATAGAACAACAGTGCTTTTTTTGTTTCTACAGTCATATAAAAGCACCTTTTTTGATTGTGAAAGCATACCCTCTTGTAAAATTCCGGTCCCCTAAGCGGCAGCGCAAGAAATTGAAGCTTCTGAAACTAAAGTCTTCTCTTTTTCACCACAACCTGAGAGTAGAATTATTAACATTTTACAAATACGAAACTTCTTAATATTTGTCTAAACATTAATCCTCTCCTCCCCATATTAGTTTATCATTAATGTAGGCCTTGATCATATTCCAGTCCAAATAAATATTTTTCTTATTACCATTAAACGAATAATCATTAGATTGCGTATAATCAGACCAATCAATCTTAGCTAATCTAAGGTGTACTTCCACGCTCTGACCAGCGGCAAGTATTCCTGATTCACTTGTAAAGCTAAGTTCAAAGTAATGGTCAGCATTTGTTGCTGGTTCAGTCATTTTTACAAATTTACCAGTTATTTTGTCAGCACTTATATTTGACCAGTCACACCAATAATTTTGATTCTTTTCTCCATCAATAGTATATAGATATCTGACTTTTATATCTGACAGCTTAATATCCTCGGTACCGCTATTATATATCTTGAATCTTGGAGAAATAGTATTACTATTATCATTAGCATTAGCGTTGTA
>JAEZFR010000385.1 GCA_023417285.1 Bacillota bacterium | reverse complement strand
TTTTACCTCTACCCTTAGGCTTGTCCGGCTGAGTAACAACCGCTACAACTTCATAGCCTTCATCTACCAGCGCTTTAAGACTAGGAACTGCAAATTCCGGTGTGCCCATAAAAATAATCTTAAGCATTATCTTTTACCCTCTAAATCCTTGTTATTATAAATCTTATGTGCCTTATCCTTAAATAAAATTCCATCAAGATGGTCTAATTCGTGACAAACACATCTTGCGAATATATCTTCAGTATCAATGGTAATTAGCTGACCATTTCGGTCTGTATATCTGACAGTAACATTCATTGGTCTAATTACTTCCCCAGAAAGATCAGGTACACTCAGACAACCCTCAGCGCCGTCCTGCTCTCCGGAATGCTCAATTATTTCAGGATTAATCATTTCAAACAGTCCATGCCCAACATCTATTACTACAATTCTCTTTAATATTCCAATCTGAGGTGCTGCCAATCCCACGCCGTCGGCTCTATACATGGTATCTGCCATGTCATCAAGTAAAGTAAGTATTTTCTTGTCGATAACTTCAACTGGTCGGGCTTTCTTTCTAAGTACCTCATCGCCATCCTTGCGAATTTCTCTGTATGCCATATATTTCACATTCCCTTCTTTGTCTTAGTATCAATTATTATTAAAGGTATTATTTATATAGTCTTTACATCAAATCATGAATAATTAATTTCAAGTTAATATAGTTATAATTGAACAAATATTAATCTATTTTAAATGCAAATCTTAAAATATTAATAATACTGTATATTCAATTAATTATTATAGCATATTATAGGGGTTTATATCTATGCTCATATTAACATCTTTGACCTTCTTGCGTTGGAATGAATCGTTCAGCTTTGTAAGCGCTTCTATTAGTACTTGCTTATCCGATAGCTTTATAACTATTCTCCAACGATACTTATTTGCTATTCTCTGTATGGGACTTCTAGAGGGTCCCAAAATCGAGCACTCCTGCCCTGGGGCATTTATAGCTGATACAAGTAGTGGCTTTAGAGTCTTTGCGGTATCATAAACCTTTTTGTCCCAGGTCCCTGTAAAAGTTATTATAGCTACATTGCTAAACGGAGGATACCACAGTTTTTTTCTGATGGATATCTCCTGCTGATACAGCTTCTTGAAATCATGCCGGCAGGCGGCCAAAATGCTGTACTCGTCAGTGTTATAGGTCTGTATCACAACTCTGCCCGGCAACTCACCCCTGCCCGCTCTGCCGGCCACCTGCGTCAAGAGCTGGAAGGTTCTTTCCGCCGAGCGGAAATCACTGGCATTTAACATACTATCAGCAGCTAGCACCCCTACCAGGGTCACATTTGGGAAATCATGCCCCTTTGCTATCATCTGAGTACCTACAAGAATATTTATGTTATCTTGTCTAAAACGTGTGAGAATATCCTCATGTGAATTTTTATAACCAGTAGTATCAATATCCATTCTAATAACAGAACTCTGTGGCAATGCCTTTTTTATTTCTTCTTCTATCTTCTGAGTACCGGTACCAAAGTACCTTATATAATTACTATTGCATTTAGGGCATCTAGTTGGGTTATTTACTGTGTAGCCGCAATAGTGGCATATAAGTCTCTCGTCCCTTGAATGGTACGTAAGAGCAATACTGCACTCAGGGCATTTCATGGTAAGTCCGCAGCTTCTGCACATCACAAAGGTAGAAAAACCTCTTCTGTTCAAGAACAAAATACTTTGTTCCCCATTTTCTATATTTTTCTCAAGCTCATTAACAAGCATCCTGCAAAAAGGTGTTTTATTGCCGTTCTCTAGCTCCTGCCTCATATCGACGAGATGAACCTTGGGAAGTACTGCTGTGCTAGGGCGTTTTTGCATCTCCAATAGTTGAATTTCTCCATTTACTGCCCTGTAATAGGTTTCTATAGATGGAGTTGCCGACCCATACAATAACAGTGCGTTATTTATCTCACAGCGCTTTTGTGCAACCTCTTTTGCATTGTATCGGGGCATTGCTTCTGATTTATAGGAGGTCTCATGCTCTTCGTCTATTATAATCAGACCAAGGTTTTCCAAAGGAGCAAAAACAGCTGAGCGTGCACCAACAACAACATCAACCTTGCCCTCACTGATTAGTCTCCATTGGTCATATCTCTCTCCCAACGACAGTCTGCTGTGAATTATAGCCACCCTGTTCCCGAACCTAGCCACAAAGCGCTCCACCATCTGGGGAGTGAGTGAAATCTCCGGAACAAGCATTATTGCTCGTTTTCCTAATAAAAAGCAGTGTGCAATTAATTGCAAATATACCTCTGTTTTACCGCTACCCGTAACGCCATGCAATAGTGCCTCTGAATAGTAGCCCCTTGAAACACTACTCTTGAGGCTGTCTAACGCATTGCGCTGCTCATCCGTTGGTTCAAGCGGCATAGTGGGCTGATAATGTCTTCCGCTCAGAGGGTTTCGTTTGACCTCTATTGTTGTAAAACGTATATACCCATATTTACTCAAAGTATTCAAAACTGACGGAGTAACATCTGCAAATCTCTGAATATCGGACACAGAAACTTGGTCATTGTCTTTTAGTATTTCAAGCACTCTTATATGCTGTATCTTCTTGATTGTGTTGCTTTCAAGAAGTTCTGTAACTTCCTCAGGCGAAATATTTAAGGTAATTCCCTTGATGGTTTTTGCAGTTATCTTTTGCTGGTAGCTTTCACATATATCAATAATACCCTGGCTTTTTAGCTCATCGGTATACTTTTTGAAGCCGGTAATCCCCAACTCCTGCTTTAACTCCTCGAAGTCGCACTCTCCGCCAACATCCCGTAATTTTTCAACTATCTTTTTACAATTTGGCTTTTTGATATCTGAAAAATCACACTGTTTAAGCGTGATACATTTAACAGCACAAACACTAATTCCTGGCGGCAGCATACATTTAATAACATCGGAGTATGTGCAGATATACTGATTTTTCATCCACTCCATCAATTCAATGCTTTCAGGTTTTATAAGCGGATAGGGCTCCATAACAGAGGTAATATACTTGAAGTCAATATCAGCATCGGGCACGGCATTTGTAAGTTCAACAACAAAGCCCTCTCTGGATTGGTTTCCTCCGCCAAAGGGTACAAGTACCCTACTGCCTATAAATATTGAGCTGACTAGGTTAGCCGGGATAGCATATGTATATTTTTTATCGAAAGAGCGTGTGGTGTTTGACAACACTACTGTAGCAAAAGTCATCATATCGGGTCCATTCCTTGTTTAATAAAGATGTACAAGCATCAATTTATTTAAAACATATTATATCATATAAAGCATTTCAGATTGACAAATTGAGTAGAAGGAAAGTAAATATTTTTTTTGCCTCTCCATTAGGAAGCATTGATATATAGCGTTGCGCCCTGTCATGGTATTTTTTTATGAGTTCTTTAGTGTAATCAATTCCACCACTGTCTAAAATTCCTTTAACTAAAATACCTAGATCTTCATGTGAGATACCTTCACTTTCACTAAGTTGTTTAAGGAGCTCGGCTACGTATTGATTATTTTTGCATGCGTATATTGCAGGCAAGGTAATGATACCCTTTGAAAGATCATTCTTTATTGGCTTACCGCATTCTTTATCGTCACACAAATAATCCTTTGCATCATCTACCAATTGAAAAATCATTCCGTAATAAAATCCAATTCTAGTAAGTGTTTTTGAAAGCTCCTCATCACATTTTGAGCATGCAGACCCAAGTGCGCAGGATGCGGCAAACAATATAGCAGTTTTTCTTGATATCCTTTTTAGATAATTAGGCACTGAGAGGGTGAGCTTATATTTATCCCTAAATTGGTCTACTTCACCTTCACAAATTGTATTTATTGCCTTAGCCGCAATGCCTAGCTTCTTGTTTGAAAGGGTATTTGAAAGCATAGTAACAGCACGAGTATACAGATAGTCCCCACAGTATATTGACATATCAGTACCGTATTTTTTGTAAATGGTTTCTTTCCCTCGCCTGAAAAAGGAATCATCCAGTACATCATCATGAATTAGCGTTGCAGTATGTAGTACCTCTACCGCAGAAGCAACAGGAATCACCTTTTTCTTGTCAAATTTCCCCAAGGAAGCCGCAAGAATTACAAAGGCAGGGCGAAGCCTTTTTCCCCCTGCACAAACTGTTTCCATAGCCGCCTGTGTCAGCAACTCGTTTCTTGACACTATATTTTTTTTAATGCAATGCTCAACCTCAAGCAGATTGTTATATAAATCAGGAAACTGTTCCCACATAACTACCTCATATCATTGAAAATAATTTTATTTTTCTCATAGCTTTTATCAAAAAGGAGCTGCAAAAGCCTACAAAGCAGCCCATAAATATCCCTGAAATGAGCAGTACAGGAAGATAGTACATCACAGACATGTCACTCATCAGTAAACATGCTATTGTAATTTGACCTATATTATGAAATATCGAGCCTGCAATACTAATCCCTACTAAGCTTAAAAAATCAGGGAAAATCTTAAGTAATAACCACATTACACTGGCACTAAGAATGGCACCGGCTATACTGAACAGAAAGATTACAGGGCCTCCAGTGAAAAGTGATGAAATAATGCACCTTATTAGTATTATAAAAAGGGTGTCTAAATATCCAAAGTAAATAAGAGAAACTATTGTAATTATGTTTGCCAAACCTAGTTTGATACCGGGGATACCAATAGGTATGGGAAGCATTCCCTCTGCAATGGATAGTACCAATGCCTGTGAGGTAAGCAGAGCCAATAAGCAGAATCTTTTAACTGTGCCACTGTTTTTCATTGATAGTCTCATAACTATTTCTCCGATATCGATATAATAATTTTATTTGGCATGCAAACGGCAATTTCTCCAGTGTGGTCCAGCCAGCCTGTTTTTACACAGGTTTTATCGGGGCAATCTGAATCTTGAAACCTTATATGACCATTCTCAGCAATAATAGTAGCATGGTATACTCCATTAAGTTGAATTGTTTTTGAACCTTGAAGATTGTTTAAATCAATTGTACTAATAACTGTGTCATCTTGTTTAATGACAGCAATCAGTTTTCCTGATGCATTTGCTCTGGTTGTGTTCCACTGTGTCATATAAACAACAGCCGCTAATACACCTGTTATCAATAAAATAAGTAGAACATCACCCTTTTTCAACATACTTAAACTCCCCACTTTCATCACTAAAGGTAAAATAAGGTTTAAGCCCTTCTGTAATATGAACTTTTTTATCCTTTGTTATAAATATGGCTTCAACACCAGGCAGTTTTTTGAGCATAGCTTCTGATTTTTTGTAACCCATCACAAATGCAGCGGTTGACAACGCATCCGCTTCTATGGATTTATCAGTGACAATAGTCACGCTTATAAGGTCTGAATTACTTGGATATCCTGTTTTAGGATCAATTATATGATGATACCTGATACCATTCTTTTCAAAAAAGCGCTCATAATCTCCTGAGGTTACAACCGTTTTGTCAGACACGTTCAATACCCCTATATATTTTCCGTTTGCACCTCTTGGGTTTTGAATCCCGATTCTCCATGGTGTTCCATCCGGCTTTGAGCCAACTACCGATACATTTCCACCTAGGTTGATATACGCTGACTTAACTCCATTTTTATTACATATTCTCACTGCTTCATCAGCAGCATATCCCTTTGCAATTGCACCTAAATCAATGCTGTCTCCTTTTATGGACAAAACAGCAGTTTTATCTTTGACATTAACTTTTATTTGCTTATAGTCCACAAGCTTTAAAAGCTCGTTGATTTTTTGTTGAGTTGGAACGTGAGGATGGTCTGTCATAATACCCCACTCCTTTACAAGTGGTCCTATTGTAATGTCGAAGGCTCCCTCTGAAAGCTCGGAGAACCTTTTTGCTGTATCTAGAATGTAAATAATGTCAGCATTTAATTCTACCACGCTGTTGCTTCCTGACTGAGCGTTAAAGCTGCTAACCATGCTATCTTCATTATTAACAGACATATTACTTTCTATTTGCCTAAACCTCTCAAGGATTTCATTCGAAGCAGTTTTTGCATGTTCACCATATATCTTATCAGTGATAATTGTTCCCATTTGAAAGCTCTGCTGCTCAATATAACCCTTATCTTCACTACATCCGCCTATAGAAATTGGTAGCAAAACCAAAAACGCTAAAATAACAGCAATTCTTTTTCTCAAGTACATGCACCCTCTCAAGCATTTATTTATATCATTTCAAGCAAATATTTATATCATTTCAAGCAATTATTTATATCATTTCAAGTAATTATTTATATCACTAATAAAAATATTTCCAATAACATCAAATACCATGCAAAATTACCAAAATTTCTAAGAAAATCAGTTTATGAATACATTCCATTTGTTTTTAGCATGATAATAAACAATTGGATATTTTCAAGATTTTAAGAAGGAAGGATTGTTGATATGCCAAAAAAAATTCTTATAGTTGGTGCAGGCTATGCAGGAGTTGAAACAGCATTGTATCTGCAAAAGAAAAAAAAGAAAACGGAAGATTTCAGCATTACCTTGATAGATAAAAACTCCTATCACACATTACTTACAGAACTTCACGAATCAGCAGGAAACAGAATTGATGAAGAAGGCGTAATTGTCCCACTTCGTGATATTTTTGAATACACCTCTGTCAAGCTTATAAAAGATGAAATTACTCAATTTGATTTCGAACAGAAAACAATAGCCTCGAGCTCTCAACAATACCAATATGATTATCTAGTACTTGCCTTTGGCAGTGAGCCTAATTATTATGGTATTCCAGGTATGAAAGAAAATGCTTTTCCCCTTTGGTCCTTTAAGGATTCCTTGCGCGTCAAGGATCAAATTAAACATTGTTTTGCTGTTGCTTCCCAAGAGGAGGACTATGAGAAAAGAAAAGCTCTACTCAGTTTTGTAGTGGGTGGAGGTGGCTTTACTGGTGTAGAAATGATTGGAGAGTTAGGCAGATGGGTACCATCTCTTTGCAAGGAATATCACGTTTCACGAGATGAAGTTACTCTTTATTTAATAGAAGCCTTACCAAAAATTTTGTCCATTCTTAAAGATAAAAATATTGAAAAATCAATGAAATATCTGACACAGAAGCTAAAAGTAAATGTTATGCTCAATTCAGCTATTACAAGTCTAACTACAGATTCGGTTGAACTAAAGGACGGCACCACTATAAATACAAAAACACTAATTTGGACAGCAGGCATACAAGCAAACTCCCTTACCGATATGGTTGATACCGAAAAGAACAGAACCAATAGAATTGTAGTAAATGAGTATACTGCTACCAATTTACCCGATGTATATTCAATAGGAGACGTATGTGCCTTCTCATATAAGAATAATGTACTACCACCTTTAGTAGAGAGTGCGCTACAAACCGGAGAGGCATGTGCAAAAAATATTCTAGCCGATTTGAGGGGTAATCCTAAGAAAGCTCTCAATCCAAAGCTTCATGGTGTTATGGTTTCTATCGGTAGTAATTTTGCGGTAAGTGAGATTATGGGCAAAATCCTTCCTGTTTGGATCTCAATCATAATGAAATACTTTGTAAATATT
>JAEZFR010000322.1 GCA_023417285.1 Bacillota bacterium | reverse complement strand
CGGCAAAAGACATCTCAGATGCTCGTTGAAATGGGACAATTTGCTGACGATTATGTAACAGCTTTTGTCGAAATCGAAAAAAGTACTAGTGGAAGTTTTATTAGAGATGAAGTGTTACATAGGTTATTTAAATACAAGTTGTTACGAGTGATTGTAAAAATTGGTCTTAAACTTAAACTAGACAAATTACTCTAATCAAGAAAATAGGTGTATTATGGTTAATATTCTGGAATTAAAAAATTATGTAATGAGAAATAGTCTGGACGAATTATTGCTAAAGGCTTTACAAAATCATTTTAAAAGTGCAGAAGTAAATGAAAATGATGATATAGGGTATCTATCTGACAAATACAACAAGGAGAATGTTGAAGGTAATGAGTCATTCAATTACTTTATAAGAAATATATCAGATATAAAGAACAACTGGGATAAATATGAGTGGTTTTATAACAGCTTAAACTCACCAGAGAGTAAAGATACACTAATAAATTTATTATCTGCGAAAATTTTTATGGATAAGCAGTATTTGTCATTAGCATATGCAAAAAGTACTATGTACTTTAACACTGATATATTTGGGGAGTTTAATAAGGAAGTATTTATAGACTGCGGTGGTTATATAGGGGATACTACTTTAGAATTTATTTCTATTGATCCAAATTACAACAAAGTATATGTTTTTGAGGCTGAAGATAATAGTTATCAAAAATGTTGCGAAAACTTACAATACTTCATTGAAGAAGGCAAGGTAAAGGTACTAAAAAATGCAGTGTATAGTGAAGAATGTATTATTAGCTTTAACAACAAAACAATGAGTGGAGATAGTTCAATAGACGAAAATGGAGAAACATCTGTTAATGCTGTTAAGTTAGATGATATCTGCAAAGATAATGTCTCATTTATCAAAATGGATATAGAAGGCAGCGAGAAACAAGCTATCATGGGCGCAAGAAATATTATAGAAAAGCTAACACCAAAAATGTGTGTTTGTATATACCACTTAGAAGATGATTTTTGGAAAATACCTGAGCTGATCAGATCAATAAATAGTAGTTACTTGTTTGAGATTCGGCACCATTCTAACGAAGTTTATTCCGAAACAGTACTTTACTGTATACCTAAGAATAATAAATCTAGAAATATGACAATCAATAAACAAGTAGATGATAAAGTTTATATAGCATTAAGGCAGCTAACAAAAGTTCATGAGTATAATACAAACAAGCTGAAGCAATATATAAAACAACTACTTACAGCAAAGGTGTGGTTCATTTCACAAATAGAAAACTATAAAAATGAAGTAATCAAAAAGGATGAATATATTAGCAACTTAATAGAAGGGAAAAATTGGATTGAAGATCAATTGGATAATCATAAAAAGGAAATAGCGGGATTAAAAGAATACATTAATAATTTAATAAATGAAAAGAGCTGGCTGGAGTCACAACTAAATAATTATAAAGAAGGGCAAGAGAAACTAAAGAATTATGTTTCAGAACTATCTGATGCAAAAATATGGCTAGAGGGTCAACTAACTAATTGCAAAGAAGATCAAGAAGAAACAAAAAAGTATGTTGTAGAACTGATTGAATCGAAAACATGGTTAGAGGGACAATTAGATAATTATAGAGAAGAACACAAAAAAACAAAGAAATATATTGTGGAACTAGTTGAATCAAAAGAATGGTTAGAGGGTCAAGTGGACAAATATAAAACAAATAATGAGTCTCTTGAGCTGGTAAATAAAAACTATATATGTAAACAAGAAGAACTAGAATCAATACTAGATCAAGCACAGACCGAGATTAGTAAATTAAATTATAAATTGAAGGTACTAAGAGAAGATAAAATAATTAAACAACTTATTAAACTTAAAAAATATAATATTTAATTAGGAGATAATAAAGATGCAATTTGATTTTTCTAAACAGCCCGGACTAAGCCGCATAACAAGAAACTATGAAAAAGGAGAAAAACCTTTAATATCAATTATTACACCTTTTTACAACGCTGGTAAATACTTTGAGCAGACATACAACTGTGTAATGAATCAAACATTTCCTTGGTTTGAATGGATTATAGTGAATGACGGGAGTACAAATAAGGCTGATTTAGATATAGTCGAAAGATTAGTACTAGAGGACTCTAGAATTAAATTATTACATAAGGAAAATGGAGGTATTTCAACTGCCAGGAATATGGCAATTAGAGAAGCTCTTACAGAAATTATAATACCTCTAGATGCTGATGATTTAATTGAACCGACTTATGTTGAGACTATATACTGGGCAATGCATTTCAATCCTGAATATTGTTGGTGCTATACAAAAAACATTGGGTTTCATAATCAAGAATATCTTTGGGACAAACCATTTAATGCTACTTTAATAAAAGAATATAATTTTCTGACTTATTGTGCTGGAATACGAAAGAGTAGTATTATTGCAGTAGGAGCATATGATGAGATAACAAGACATTATTATGAAGACTGGAGATTATGGTTAAAATTATTGAGTGCAAGCAAAAAACCTATAAAGCTTGGGTACTATGGGTTTTGGTACAGGAGAATGGATACCGGTGTGCTATCTATTATAAATAAAGATCCTGATATCCAGAAACAAGCAAAACAACTGATAGAAGAGGTTGCCATAAATGTAGATACTAATGTTATAGCAAAAGAATACCCATTTAAAAGTATCAGAGATAAGTATAAAAAACCGATATATAGTAATTTTAACAGAAGAATATTAAGTAACAAGACATCCATAATGATGCTTATCCCATGGATGGAAATGGGAGGAGCTGATATATTCAATCTTGAGGTTGTTAAAGGGCTTGATAAAGAAAAATTTGAAGTTAGTATACTGACAACAGTTCATGGAACAAACGAGTGGAGACAGAAGTTCCAAGAATATGTTCAGGATATATTTGAATTGCCTAGTTTTTTGGATGTTGAGAATTACCCTGAATTTATTAGCTACTTTATAAAGAGTAGAGATATAAAAGTTATTTTGTTGTCAAATTCATATTATGGCTATTATCTTGTGCCTTGGTTAAGAAAATACTTCCCAGAAATTGTAATCATAGACTATGTTCATATGGAGGAATGGTACTGGAGAAGTGGTGGCTATGCCAGAACCTCTGGAGTAGTAGGGGATATGTTGGAAACCACATATGTATGCAATGAAAGGACGAGAAGGGTATTAATTAATGAGTTTGGAAGAAAAGAAGACTCTGTAAAAACATTGTATATTGGTGTTGATAAGGACATATATAATGCTGACTTGGTGGAATTCGGACAGGCAAAGAAGTCCTTGGGTATAGCAATAGAGCGACCGTGTATACTATACCCATGTAGAATACACCCTCAAAAACGCCCATTTTTAATGCTTGAGATAGCTGATAGACTAAGAAAAAAAATAGAGGATATTGCTATTATTGTAGTAGGAGACGGACCACAATTGGAAGAGCTACATAATTCTTGTAATAATAGAGGGCTACAGAATACAATATATTTTGCAGGTCAGCAAAAGGACATGAGACCCTATTACAGAGATAGTGATATAACCCTTATATGTTCTATAAAGGAGGGACTAGCACTTACAGCATATGAATCATGCTCAATGAGTACTCCTGTAGTATCAAGTGATGTAGGAGGACAAGCTGAGTTAATAGACAATTCAGTTGGTGCAATTTTACCATTACTTCAAAATGAGACAGATGATTTAGACAATAGAAACTTTTTGGCGGAAGAAATAGAGCAATATGTTTTGGCCATACAAAATATACTCAGTGAAAAGGAGAATTATATAAACTTAAGTAAAAACTGTAGACAAAAAATTGAATATAAATTCTCTACAAAAGTAATGATTGCAAGCTTACAAAAAGAAATAGACTATCACATTACTAATGAGTATAAGCATAATAGCCGAACAGAAATATCAATTACATTAGATAAATTAGGTATGTTTGCCGACGATTATGTTACTATTTTTCAAGAAACTGAAATGATAGAGAAAGAACTTATGGAAGTATGGGAAGGAAAACAGTGGCTCGAAAATCAATACAATACTCTATTACGGACTAAAGAAAATAGTACTGTGTTTGTTCCTGTAACACAAAGCGATGCAGAAAAAAGGTTGCAGGAAATATATAGTATGAGGACGTGGATAGTAATTCAAACATATCGCAAATTTATGGATAATACAAGCGTTGGAAGGACTATTAGAAGAATTGTAACTTTTATCGGAGGATAATTTATGTTAGATTTAAAAAAGAGAATTATTAGTATTGAAGAAGTACTAATATTAGTACTAAGTGTAGTTATAGGGGTAGGGTTCTATGGAAATTATATTCAGACTCATTATTCAGTAGATGCATATAATAATGCAATGATAAAATATGAGGACTTTCCAAATCTCTTTTTTCAGGAAGGTAGATATACTAGTTATTTAGTTTCTAAAATTTTATATATGATAGGCGGAATAATTCCTGTTAAAGATCAAGAATTAGTTATATCTTTATGTATTTTAATATTCTCATTTACAACACTATTAACTTATATATTTATTAAGCGCCAGATAGATATTAAACCATTAATAGGCAAGGTTATTCTATTTTTAAGCATATGTTCACTATATTTTAATCCTTTTTTTTCAGATTGGTATCAATTTATTGATGTAGTAATATGTTTCTCTACCGGATTATTTCTAGCTATTATAGCTGGCGGTATAGTTGGAACAAAAGAAAAATTAGATGCTAAAACAATTGGTTTATCTATATTTATTTTAACACTTAGCTTAGGTGCATACCAAGTTTTAGGTGCATATTACTTTATAATTAGCTTGATACTAGTATATATTAACTTTACTAAAAGGCAAGATAAAAGGCTTATGCCATACATAGTTAAGATATTTATTATTGGAAGTATTTATGGTATTGCAGCTATTATAAATGTAGTTGTTACTAAATTAATAAGCATGAGTAGTAGAGCAGAGATACAAATTAACGTATTAAAGAATATTAAACAAATCATCGTTGAGCAACCAAGCATATGGGTTACTAATTTAGGGACCATGCCCAAATATGTATTTATATTTACTGTAATGGTATTTATTGTTATGCTGTTAACCATAATTATTAAGAAAGATATAAAACTTTTGATACCTACAGTTATAATAATGACTATTATTTATGTTTCCATATTTATACCACATTTCATGTTAAAGGAATGCTGGATAAGTCACCGGACTATTACAGCTCTGATGGGGTTACCTGGAATTATTAGTATATTTATTTTGGTAACACTTAATCCCAATTGCGATACTAATAAAAAAATCTTAGTAGGGATTACTGCTTTATTAATCGGGATAACTTTGATTTTTTGTATTCAGACCCAAAAGGTTTCCATTGGGCTATTTAAGACCAATGAAATCGATAAAACGGAAATAACTTTTATGATTAGAGAAATTCATACATATGAGGAACATACAGGAAAGGTTGTGAGTAATATTTCTTTTACAAGTGATAAATATATTACTTACGGATATAAAGGACTAGTAACATCAAAAGATCTAAATATTAGAGCAATGGCCAAGTCATGGGCAAGGGCTAGTTCTATTAAATTTATTACTGGAAGAGAGTTTAATACAGTTAAAATGCCGGATAATATATATAATAAATATTTTAAGGATAAAGATTGGAATAAATTTGATAAAGACCAGATCGTTATTATAGAAGATACAGCGTATATAGCCATTTATTAAGATTGTATTTTATTAAAGGGATTAATTAGGTATCTTAATATAAGTAAAAAAAGTAAGCTAAAAATGTCATAGGTTAGCCTGACATATCTATAGCAATATATTAATTAAACCAGAAAGGATTGTATGGATGTTCTTAACATTTATCTAGTTAAATATGAGTAAAATTTTAGAATTTATTAAGTTTGGGATGGTAGGAATAATTAATACATTAACATCATTCTCAATCTATTATATACTTATTGCATGTAATGTTAATTATTTAATCTCAAATATATTTGCATATTTTATTAGCTCAATTATAGGCTATATATTAAATAAAACTTGGGTATTTAAGCATAAAGATAGTAAACCAATTAATTCAGTAATAAAATATTATACTACATACGCAAGTAGCTTTTTGTTGAGCACTTTTTTAATGTATATATTGGTAGATATTTTTAACATTTCAGTTTTACTTGCACCAGTACTTACGTTAGGGTTTACAGTACCATATAACTATATTATGAGTAAAAAATGGACATTTAGCAGTTCTAAAAAATAAAATTATTTTTTAACTGTTGTTGGAGGATTATGTATGGAAATTATGGCAAATAGATTGGATAGAGGTTTCTATAAATACCAAAGAGAATTTGAACAAAAAGCGGTTGAAGTATTACGCTCTGGATGGTATGTTTTAGGCAAAGAATTGCTGGAATTCGAAAAAGAATTTGCGGATTTTATTGGAGCAAAATATTGTGTAGGGTTGGCAAATGGTTTAGATGCTCTTTGGATTGCATTCAAACTATTGGGTATTGGTAAGGGTGACGAAGTCATAGTACAAGGGAACACTTACATAGCAAGTGTGATGGGAATTACTATAAATGGTGCAACTCCTGTGTTTGTTGAGCCAGACCAGTACTTTAATTTAGATCCTCTTAAAATAGAAGAAAAAGTTACAGCTAAAACAAAGGCAATCTTAGTAGTACACTTATATGGACAGTGCTCTCAAATGAACAAAATAATGTCTATTGCAAGAAAATACAACTTACGAGTAGTAGAGGACTGCGCACAGGCACATGGAGCAAAGGAGTATGAAGTTAAGGCTGGAAATTTTGGTGATATAGGTTGTTTTAGCTTTTATCCGTCTAAAAATCTGGGCGCATTTGGAGATGGAGGTGCTATAACAACAAATAATGAGGAGCTAGCGCAGAAATTTAGGGTTTTTAGAAACTATGGAAGTGAAAAAAGATACTACAATATGGTAGTTGGAGCTAATTCAAGATTGGATGAACTTCAGGCAGGATTACTAAGAGTAAGGCTTAAATATTTAGACGATTTAAATAGAGAGAGAACAAGTATTGCAAATAGATATCTTAATAGTATAAAAAATTCATATATTATATTACCAAGAGTTTGTAAAGATGTAACAAGTGTATGGCATCAGTTTGTAATTAGAACCCGAAATAGAGGAGATTTGATTTCCTTTTTAAACAATAGAGGAATAAACACCCTAGTACACTACCCTGTACCTCCTCATTTATCCCAAGCATATAAATACTTAAATATAGGTTATGGGCAGTTACCGATTACTGAAAAATACTCAAATGAGGTTTTATCATTACCACTCTATAATGAAATGACTAATGAGGAAATAGAATTTGTTATTAATACACTTAATGAGTGGGGAGGGATAGAAAATGTTTAATGCAGTTTTTTATGATGAAAAATATCAGAAACAGTGGGACGAGTTTACATTGGGTGATGAATGTGTAAATGGTACTTTTCTTCAAAGTAGGAATTTTTTAAATTATCATCCAAAGGATAGATTTATAGATGCGTCTATAATTATTTTTGATTCCAAGAATACTATAGCTGCAGTATGTCCAGCTTGCAAATATTTTGAAAACAATAAAAAAATATTATTTTCGCATAAGGGGAGTACTTATGGGGGGTTATTAATTCGAAAAAAATACTATAAGACAGAGAAATTAATCGAGATTATGGACTGTTTTGAAAATTTTATATTATGTAATAAATTTAATAAATGTATTTTAAAAATTACTCCAGATATATTTTCTAAACAAAGTAGTGATTTATTACAATATGTTTTAGCATATAAAAAATACAATAGTTATACAGAATTAAATACTTATATAGATTTAGAAACTCAAAGTGATGATATTACTTCAGGTTTTGATAGGAATAAAAAGAGGAATATAAAAAAATGTATACAAGAAGGTTTGATATTTAAGGAAATAAATAGTGAGAATGGAATAATTGAGTTTCATAACATACTTACGCATACTTTAGAAAAGTTTAATACCTCACCTATTCATACGGTATCGGATTTAATTAGTTTTTTTAAACAAATAATACCAAACAATGTAAAATTCTACGGAGTATATAATGGGGATAAAGCTATTGCAGCTGGTATGATTTTTTGTTTTGATGGTACTAAAGTATTACATGCTCAAAATTTATCTGCTACCCATAATGATAATCAAGAATTTAGTGCAAGTACATTTTTGTATTATAATGTTATAAAGGAAGCAAAAGCGTTAGGGTATAAAAAAGTTTCATGGGGAATATCAACTGAGAATAACGGGCAACAGATAAATCTAGGGCTTATAAAGAATAAGGAGGATTATAATAGTAAATATACACTAAATAGAACATTTTATAAGGAGTATTATGTAAATGGCAAAGAACAATAAATTATCAATTATTGATGAGTTAATATACGATATACTTAAAAGTAACGTAGATAATATGCCAATAAGGTTTACAAAACTGATAGCAAATTATTATACTGATGCAAGAATAAGAAAACTATATTGGGAAAAGTTAGGCATAAAGATGGGTGAAAATACATATGCAAATCTTGGATTGAAGTTGGCAACAGCTAATAATGAATTAAGTGTTTATATTGGTAATAATGTATCTATAGCAGCTAATGTTACATTTATTACTGATTCTTCGGCCAATAATGGTATAGAAATAAATAAATTAGAACATGTAAAGGAAAAACTTACTAAATCTGCAAATATTATTGTTGAAGATGAAGTATGGATTGGAGCAGGAGTGATAATATTACCTGGAGTTAATATAGGGAAATGCTCAGTGATAGGTGCAGGAAGCGTAGTAACAAAAAATGTTGATTCATACTCTGTTTACGCAGGATCACCTGCAAAGAAGATTAGAGATTTAGTTACAGGAAAAAAAGTATTGGAAGAGGACTATAATGGATAATGCTAAAGTTATAAAACTCAAGGGAAATATAGATGAACGAGGTAGCCTCGTGGTAGTGCAAGGATTAGAAGATATTCCTTTTGAAATAAAAAGAATATTTTACATATATGGTACGAACAAAGATAATGTAAGAGGAAAACATGCAAATAGAAATAGTGAGTTCGTGCTAATCAACTTAAGTGGTTCTACAGATATTTGGGTACATGATGGTAAAAAAGAAGGGTTATATACATTAAATAAACCTGATATTGGGTTATATTTACCCAAAATGACTTGGAAAAATATGTTTAATTTTTCTGAGGATTCTATTCTATTAGTATTGGCTAGTGAAATATATAACCCTGAAGAATATATTAAAGATTTTAATGAATTTATAAAGGAAGTAAACAAAAATGGCTAGATTATCAATTATTATCCCCGTATATTATAATGAAAAAAGCTTACATATTCTTTATAGTGACTTAAAAGAGAAAGTATTGAGCATAGTTAAAGATTATGAAATAGTTATGGTAGATGATGGCTCAGGAGATCAATCGTGGGACGAAATGACGAAATTAAGAGATATAGATAATAATATTAAACTTCTAAAACTATCAAGGAATTTTGGGTCCCATGCAGCAATTTTAGCAGGATATTTGAATTGCTCAGGCGATTGCGCTGTAGTCAAGTCAGCAGACTTACAAGAACCATCAGAACTCATAATAGATATGTTTAGATGTTGGGAGAAGGGTAATAAAGTAGTACTAGCAGTAAGGGAAGGTAGAGAAGAGGGGATTATTCAACGAGCATGTGCTCATATTTATTACTGGATTATGCGTAAATTTGTAGTTGAATCTATGCCTAAAAGTGGTTTTGATGCATTTCTTATTGATCGAAAAGTTATTGAGGTTTTAAGATTACTTGATGAGAAAAACTCTGCTATAACACTTCAGGTATTATGGTCAGGCTTTAAAACCAAAAAAGTCTACTACACGCGTAAAGCAAGGGAAATTGGAAAATCCAAATGGACACTAGCCAAAAAAATTAAATTAGTAATAGATTCATTATTAGGTTTTTCTTATGCTCCAATTAGAGGAATATCTGGGATCGGCATTATTATATGTGCTATAGCCATGATTTCAGCAGGATTTTTAGTCTTTAATAAGTTAGTTAGGGGAGTTAGTGTAGAGGGTTGGACTTCACTTATGGTTTTAGTACTGTTTGCTTTCGGTACCATTATGTTCACATTAGGCATACTAGGGGAGTATATATGGAGGACGCTAGATGCAACTAGGAGTAGACCCCCTTATATCATTGATGAAAAAATAGAAAGTAGTAGTTATATTGAACAATAAATAAGTAAGATTGCAAAGGAGGAAGTATGGAGTGAAAGGTATTATATTAGCGGGAGGGTCTGGGACAAGACTATATCCAATCACTAAAGCTGTATCAAAACAAATACTACCAATATATGACAAGCCTATGATATATTATCCACTATCAACTCTCATGTTAGCTGGAATTAGGGAAGTTCTTATTGTGTCAACTCCCAAAGATTTACGCGTTTATGAAGATTTATTTTCAGATGGAAGTGAGTTGGGTTTAAGTATAAAATATGCTTCTCAAAGTCAGCCCAGAGGGCTTGCTGAGGCATTTATAATAGGTGAGGATTTCATAGGGAATGATAGAGTAGCATTAGTGTTAGGGGACAACATATTTTACGGGAGCGGATTATCCAAGGTTTTACAAAATGCCTCAAATATAGAATCTGGTGCGGTTATTTTTGGATATTATGTAAGTGATCCTAACGAGTTTGGTGTAGTGGAGTTTGGCGAGGACGGGAGGGTACTATCATTAGAAGAAAAACCTGAGAATCCAAAGTCAAATTATGCAATTCCAGGTCTTTATTTTTATGATAATAATGTTGTAGAGATTGCAAAAAGTATAAAACCCTCTAGACGTGGAGAACTCGAAATAACATCTATTAATGAGGAGTACTTACGGTATGGTAAGTTAAAGGTAGAAATACTTGGCCGAGGTATGGCTTGGCTTGATACTGGTACTTACGAAGGGCTTATTGAAGCAGCAAAGTTTGTGCAAACGATTCAAAAACGTCAGGGACTATATGTAGCTTGTATAGAGGAAATTGCTTATAGAATGGGATATATAGATAAAAATGATTTGCTGAAGATAGCAGCACCAATGCTAAAGACAGATTATGGACAGTATTTATATTTCATAGCATCAAATGAGGGAGGTATTTGATGAAAAATATATTGGTAACAGGTGGGGCAGGATTTATTGGTTCTAATTTTATTAGGTATATGTTAAGTAAATATGATTATAACATCATTAACTTAGATGCATTAACATATGCTGGAAACTTATTCAATCTTGCAGATGTGGAAAATACTTATGTAAATTATTACTTTATTAAAGGGGATATTCGAGACAGAAATTTAGTAGACAATTTATTTGCTAAATACAGCATTGACACAGTAGTAAACTTTGCTGCAGAGTCACACGTTGATAGGAGTATAATAGATCCGGAAGTCTTTTTAACTACAAATATTATTGGGACCCAAATTTTACTTGATATTGCAAAGAAGCATTGGAAAATTAATACAGATAATAAGCACTGTAGATTATTTGAAGATAATGTTAAATACCTTCAAGTATCTACAGACGAAGTGTATGGTACGTTAGGCAATACTGGAACATTTACAGAGGAAACTCCACTTGCTCCAAATAGTCCTTATTCCGCCTCAAAAGCAAGTGCGGATTTAATTGTTCGTTCATATTATGAAACATATGGAATGCCAGTTAATATTACAAGATGTTCAAATAATTATGGACCAAATCAGTTTCCTGAGAAGTTAATTCCGCTTATTATTAATAACTGTCTATGTGACAAGGAACTCCCAGTTTATGGGGACGGAATGCAGGTTAGAGATTGGCTACATGTAATTGACCATTGTAAAGGTATTGACATTGTATTACATAAGGGTAAGATAGGTGAAGTATATAATATTGGTGGGAATAATGAAAGGGCTAATGTTGAAATTGTTAAATTTATTATCAAGTATTTAGGGAAATCTGAAAATCTTATTAAATATGTCGAGGACCGCCCTGGACATGATCGACGGTATTCAATAGATAATACAAAAATCACAACCGAATTAGGATGGAATCCGACTTGTACCCTAGAAGATGGACTTAGTAAAACTATAGATTGGTATCTGGATAATTCGTATTGGACAGAACAGATATTAAGTGGCAGATATAAGGATTACTACTTTCAAATGTATAAGGAAAATTTTTAATAAAAGTAAAATATGTAACAATTATTTATATTCAGACTATTAATAACTGCAAATTCACACATTGATACTTTATTGCTATAAATTAAAACAATATACATGCAATTGATCTAAAAAAGTCTGAGCACGTGAAAAGAATAGACTTTAAGGAAAGGAAAAATTTATTACTATTATAATGAGACAAGTAATAACCTTAAGTTCCAAGGATTATACAAATTTGGTTCTACATATTTAACCAAATATAAAGTTCATTAATTTAGTAATATAGGTATTAATCCTGATGAATATAATTAGACTTAATCAAAGGTACTATATTATTACATTCATACTAAGTATTTTTATAGTGTTGCTTACTGCTTTACTAATCAAAAACAGCTTCTATCATAGCAATGCAGCGGAGCAGGAGTTATCTATTTGTGCTTTGGGTGAAAAAAGCAGTGTATCAGCAGGAACGGATGTTAGAATAGTTCAAATACTTGTAAACAATACAGCGGTACCATTAGAAAGCATAAAAAAACCAAAACCGTGGTTATATGCAGACGGTATATTACTATATTTAAATGGAAGTGAGTATTCTGAAATCAGTATCCCAGTAAAGGATGCTTATAAAGTTGAGGTTATATTTGCCAAGCAGGAGGGTTCTGGTAAGGTTAGAGTCACGGTTGACAATAAATCAGAGGAACTTGATTTGTATTCAAAGGATTGGACAAATCAAAGCATAGCGCTTGACTGTGGTAAGTATTCACCATTTTTATACCTTATATTAATATCAGAATTATTAGTCTTATTAATATTTTTGTGGTTTATATTTGCATACATTAGTAAAAAACAGGATTTGTTTGATAGTCTATATAAGTATATCAAAAGAATTAGCTCAATCAAAAAGCAGTTAGTGCTTTTGCTCATAACTTTATTAGCATGTTTAGATTTCTTACCAATAGAAAATGGATACTTTATACTCTTAATTTCAGTAGGACTTGCATTCAGTGTATTCTTTTTAAGCAGTATTGATATATGTTTAAGTAAGAAAACATGGTGGATTCTATTATGTACCAATTTTTTAGTTATTTTATTAATGATACAGGTAAAGGTCTTGTTAATTAATGTTATAATAGTAGCATTTTTGATTTGGTATAAGATAGCTCCTAAAATAGTACATAAAAAGAATTCTTTAGAAGTATCTATTGGTATAGCGTTTGTGATGACTTATGTATTTTCTTTTTTTAGATTTGGAGTGCCACTTCTTATCTTGACTTTTTTCCCAATTTATCTTTTAGGGTATATGTTTAGTCATAAGTCTATTTTAAAGAATAAAAATACCAGAAGATTTCTAATTAAAAACCTGATATTATCTACTATATTTTTTGGAATATTTCTTTATATGTCAAAGGGTAAATTTATAGTATGGAACATGCTATACACTGAGATGAAATTTCCAGGAGTGGTAACAGCAGTTTATTTACCATTGCTAACTACCCTTTTTATATGGCTTTGTTGTTCTTGGCTTATTGCTATAAAGTGGGTATCAGAGGGTATACTAAGGGATAATAAACCTGATAATGTTGATTTATCAATATTTAGTGATGGAGTAAGGTGTATAATTTCTTCAATTCTAATAGCAGTTGGAGCTACTTTAGTTTCGGAATTAGTAATAAAAGATGGCTATTTCATAATTAAAGAATTAATAAATCCTAATATTATGTTTAACATAATTTTTGTAATAGGGTTATATCTATTGTTAAGGGCTTTGGTTGGGAAGGGACTAGGCACTACTATTTTGGTTTTTCTAACTATAATTTTAGCCTGTTCAAACTATGTTAAAATATTGTATTTTGATGAGCCTTTTTATCCATGGGATGTTTTTTTAATAAGAAACTTAATTGGAATTATGGATTTATATATAAATATATATTGGATTCTATTTGGAATTGTAGCACTCATGACAACTATAATTATAATATTTTTTATCAGAAAACCTAGTTCTAAGTTATTAAAGCCAAAATTAGGTGTCATTCTAATACCTTTTTCGTTGATTATCTGTGCATGTAACATAATTATATTAGAGAATGGGAACTTATCACAAAAAATAAATATAGAAAAGAGTTGGTACTTAGGTAAAAGCGAAATAGAGTCAAATGGAGTGTGGGTACAAAACTACTTCTATTTGAGAGATTTTAGTAGCTATACTATGAAAAAACCAGAAGGATACTCAAAGCAACAGATGAGTGACATTAATGAGAAATATAGTAAATCAAAAGTTCTTTCACAGGTCAAAAAACCAGATATAGTAATTATTATGAGTGAAAGTTTTTGGAACTTAAACAAGCTAAATGGTGTTACGTTTAATAAAAATATCTTAGAAAATGTGAACAAGTATTATATTGGGGATATTGTCCCACCTGTAATAGGTGGAGGAACAGCAAATACTGAGTTTGAAGTTCTCACAGGGCTATCTACATTCTACTTAAACTCTGGGGTAATCCCGTATAATGCTTATCTAAGGACAAATACTATGGCATTACCACATGTTTTTGCTGAAAATGATTATAAAACTACTGCTATTCATCCAAATGTCGGGTGGTTTTATAACAGAGATAAGGTATATAAATACTTAGGCTTTGAAAATTTTATAGATATAGACGGTTTTGATCAAAAGGATAATAAGGGAGGGTTTATTTCAGATACAGCACTTGTAGAAAAAGTTCTACATACACTCGAGGATACAGATAAACCAAACTTTATATTTGCTGTATCTATTCAGAACCATGATCCATATTATAATAAATACAAGGATTTGGAAGTAGAAGCAGAAAGTAGTAGCCTTACAAATGAAGAACTTAATATTTTAAGTAATTTAGGACAAGGAATATATGATGCCGACCAATCATTTGGAAAGTTGATAAATGCTTTAGATAAAAGGAATAAGCCAGCAATTGTATATTTTTTTGGTGATCATGTATCTAGAATAGATAGTGTAGAAGGATTTTATGATTTAATGAGAAAGCTTAATGGTACGGATGCCTCAGAAGATATTAAAAGCTATAATACTCCTGTTGCAGTTTGGTCTAATATATCAGATATACCTCGTCTCGAGACGGATATATCTAGTAATATACTAAGCTATAATATACTTTCAAATGCTGGGGTTGAATATCCAAGCTATTATAATATATTAGAAGAAATTCAGAATAAATACCCTATAATGAACCTTAAGACAAAAGGTATTGTAGATGAAGGGGATCAAGTTATTGAAGACTATAGGTCTATACAATATGATTTACTATTTGGTACTAATTATTTAAATAAATAGTTCTATTAGGAGAACCATGCAAACCTTACTTCAAATTATTACCCTCTCTGAAACAGGAGGGGCACAAAAAATTGTATATAGTCTATTAAAAGGCTTAAGAAAGCAATACAATCTAGTTTTGGTTTGTGCACCAGGGGGAGAGCTTGTCGAGCAGGCAAGGAGCTTAGGAGTGAAAGTGTACGAGGTGACAGAGCTGCAAAGGGCTATATCACCTAGGAGAGACTTTATTGCGCTTAAGCGGATATATAGTATTATTAAGAAGGAAAAAGTAGATATTGTACACTGCCATAGTTGGAAGGGTGGAGTAGTAGGAAGAATCGCTGCAAGAAGTGCTGGGTGTAAAAATACTTATTTTACCGTGCATGGCTGGAGTTTGCTAAACTCAAATAGTAAGCTAGTTAAAGCTATGTACTGGACTATTGAAAAGCTTCTTGGGTATATAACCAAAAAAATAGTGTGTGTATGTGAGCAGGATAGGCTGCAAGGTATACAGATGAAAATAGCACGAAAAGATAAATTTATTACTATTTACAATGGTATTGAAGAGAGGTATAGTACTCTTAGTGATGAATTATCCTATAAATTAGCTCTTAATATAGAACCAGAGTATAGGTGCCTTCAGTTTACTAATAAAGATACCAAAAAGAAGGATTCCAGTATTATAATTGGGACAGTTGGTAGATTGGCACCACAAAAGCGAGTGTTTGAAACATTTAAAATAATTGAGAAGATTATAAGAAAACATACTAATGTTAAGCTTATTTGGCTAGGAGATGGGCCTCAATTCGAAGAGGCAAAAGTTTATGTTGCAGAAAAAGGACTTGGTAATTATATTGAGTTAGTAGGTAATAAGCAAGATGTATACCCCTACTTGGAGCAAATGGATATATTCCTATTGCTTTCAAATTATGAAGGATTGCCAGTATCAATTCTTGAAGCAATGGACGTCAGTCTTCCTGTAATAGCTTCTGATGTAGGTGGGATTAGGGAGCAAGTAATTGATGAGGAAACAGGTTTTATTGTTTCAAATGATGAGTGTATGATAATAGAGAAACTATTATTGCTTATAGAGAACAAAAAGCGATGCAAAACACTTGGAGAGTCAGGTAAGCAACTTTTGCACTCAAGATTTACGGTGCAATATATGCTACAAAAATACAACGAGATATATGGATAAATTTCAGCATGGTTAATAAATACATAAGTCTCAACTTATTCCATGCATTTGCTTGCAAAACTACTTTTAAGTTGATAATATAACTCTAGTAGGAACATAAATTACATAGAAATAAGGTAGAGGTAACATGACTAAAGCTAAAAAGGAAAACAAAAAAAGATATATCAGTAAAAAAAGTACGTTTGCAGAGCTTATACCCATATTGTTTACATTGGCAGTAGTGCCGTTGATAATATTTGCGTATACTGACAAGACAAGTCAGGTAGAGGCACTTAACTTTTCCGGGGATAATGTTTTTATAGACATTTTTAATTATTATAAAAGTGTTGGCGTAATATTAGCTGCAATAGCTGCAATGGGAGTATATTTTATAAAGTATTTGAAAGATGGGTTTGAGATAAAAAAGTCAAAGTTTTATCTTCCCACAGCTATTTATGCAGGGTTTATAGTTTTATCCTCCCTAACCTCTGAATATAGAGAGATAGCCATTAGTGGATTTGCTGAGCGTTATGAAGGTATGATTTTATTGCTATGCTATCTCGTTTTACTTGTTATTACATATAATTTTGTAAACACAGACAAGCACATAACCTATATCACAGTAGCGTTAGCAATAAGCAGTTCAATAATCTGTTTAATAGGGATAGCACAATTTATAGGGTATAATTTTTTTGGGAGCTACTTTGCAAAGCAATTCTTATATGGCGGTTTAGGTGGACAAGAAGTCAGTTTTCCATTTGGAAAAAATGCAGTATTTTCTACACTTAGTAATTCAAACTATGTTGGTAGCTTTGTAGCTTTGGTTTTGCCACTGTTTTTATTCACTATTTTTAGAGCTTCAAGAGTTCGGACAAAAATTGGGTTGGCGACATTGGTCGCTGCCTTAATCTGTATTTTAATAGGAAGCAAATCAAGAGCAGGTCTAGTTGGGTGTGCAATTATAGCATTATTATTGATAGTTATTTTCCGAAGAGATATATGGAAAAAGAAGGTATTATTTATAGGTCTGGTTTCATTATGTGTAGTAGGCATTTTTGCTGTTAACATAGTTACTAATGGAATGCTCTCCAATAAGGTAGTAGAAGTACTTAAGCTAGACAAAGAACAGAGAGGAGTAACCTTTGACCTTAGCGATATTATTTTAGAAAATGATGAATGTAAGATTGTTGCAGGCGATGAGACATTATACTTAAAAATAGAGAATAGCACCCTGTTATTATATGATAAGAATAAGCAACCCATAGAAATCGAAATTCATAATGGAGAAAATACAACAAAGAATATTTCAATTAAAAATGATAAGTATAAAGACTACGTGTTGAGTTTAGTTGATAGCATATTAGAAGTAAAGAATAAGGACGCAAATTTTTCTTTTCTAATGACTAATGCAGGCTTTATGATTATGGGGGAAGGTAAAAAGGCAACTAGTGAAATAGGCCATCCTGAGAGTTTTGGGTTTAAGAATATGGAAACACTAGGTTCTGCAAGAGGATATTTATGGTCGAGAACCATACCAATGCTTAAAGACACTATCATAAAGGGGTATGGCCCTGATACATATGCAATTAAGTTTCCGCAAAACGACTATGTTGGCAAAATTAGAGCATATGGCGTTTCTAATATAAGTGTTACTAAGCCACATAACTTATATTTACAAATAGGTGTTAATACTGGAGTTTTATCTCTCATAGCTGTCCTTGTATTATTTGGCATTTATATTGCCGAATGTATACGATTATATTGCAGAAAGCAGTTTGACAAACAGAAACTTAGCCACATTACAGGAGCAGGAATTTTTATGGGAGTATGTGGGTATCTAGTTGCAGGACTATTCAACGATAGCGTTGTTCCGGTTGCACCCGTATTTTGGGTATTGCTTGGAGTGGGTTTTGCATGTAACTATCTTGTGAGGAATGAGAAAGCAGGCTGATAAATAATGAGGAACCTTATTATAAATCTAAAAAAATTTTATAAGGTGATAATAATAGCAGCTGACGTTTTTATTATTTTAGGTTCTTATATATTATTATACTTGATTAAATTTAATGGGCAGCTGCCACACTACAATTTTGCTCCATTTATCAATGCGATACCTTTGATTATTATTGCTGCAATTATCTACTTGGATTTGTACAAGGTTGTGGCTTTCTATAGGCGTCCCATTTCTCATATTGTTAAATCAATAACTACAGCGGTTACCATGCTGGCATTTACTACAACTACAATTACATATATGCTTCAGGGTTTTTCGTTCCCTAGAACTGTGCTGATAATTAGTCCATTAGTTCAAATAATTCTTCTAGTATTTTTTCATACTGCTTTACTTTACTTAAGCAAAAAGTTTTCGGTGAAAAAAAATATTATGATTATACATAATAATAAGGTAGAAAAAGAGGATCGTATTCTAAATAAGTTAAAGGACTTTATAAGCTCTGATAAAATACAAAAGCTCTATGTATTATCTAGTGAAGATACCCGTATCATTGAACGTAAATTAAATGAAATGGACGAGGTGTTTCTTTGTAATAATCTTTCCGCACAGTTCAAAGAAGAAATTATTGAGAGGTGCCTTGGGAAAAAACAAATAATTTATATTGTTCCTGAAGCCTTTGAAATACTTCTTGCTAGTTCTAGGATAATACAATTTGGTGACACTCCGGGATTTGTAGTAGATAGGCTAGGACTGACGAGCGAACAAAAATTCTTCAAAAGAATGTTTGATATATGTTTATCAGTTTTGGGTTCGCTTGTGCTCTTGCCTCTATTGTTAGTAACAGCTATTGCAGTAAAGGTTACATCTCCTGGACCAGTGATTTATAGGCAACAAAGGGTGACTCAAAATAATAAAATTTTTGAGGTGTATAAATTTCGTACAATGAGTGTAGGTGCAGAGGAAGCATCGGGACCTATTCTTGCTGAAGAAAATGACACTAGAGTTACACGCATCGGTAGATTTCTACGAAGGAGCAGGATTGATGAACTACCTCAATTGTTCAATGTAATCAAGGGGGACATGAGTATAGTAGGTCCGAGACCAGAGAGACCTTTCTTTGTATCTCAGTTTCTGATAGATATACCGGAGTATAATTCAAGATTTGTAGCTAAAGCTGGAATAACTGGTTATGCACAACTATTTGGAAATTATGATACCTCTCCAGAGGACAAGCTTAGATACGATATAATGTACTTAACAAATTATTCTTTATACGTTGATATTAAGCTTATACTAAAGACCTTTTCAATTATACTCAGGCGAGGAAGCTTTAGCGGCCCAGATAAGAATGGTAAAGATCAGAGCAAAACAAAAACCCAAACACCTACAGCTTCAAAAGACAAAGAATATGAAAAGGTATGTAACTAATAAATTATAAAACAAATTTTAGACAAAAACAGTGGCTAATCTCGATTAGCCACTGTTTATTATTTATCTGCATTTTAGCAAGACTTTATTTTTTTATTATTAGAGTACCATATTGTTTAGATTATTTACTAATAAACTCTATTTCGATTTTTGTTGTGGCTGCTGAGACGCTATATATAGTCTATTACATGCGATACCTGAACCTACTAAAATCCAAAATATAGGGCTAACGCATATAGTACTATCGTTACCAATACCAGCCGCCAAATATGCTATAACAGCAGATAAGCATCCAACACCTGCATATGAGTATATGTTTTCATATGGCCTTCTAAAATAGAGCATAAGAGACCTTACTACATACCACATAAAGAAGCATAGGAAAGCTATGAGGGACAAAACTCCAGTATTAATGCCTATTTGTAAATATATATTGTGAGGCTTATCAACTACAGTGTAGAAGCCCATTAAATATTTCAATTTTGCTACATAATCTGTCTGAGGGAAATACATTGCATACGTATCAGGACCATGTCCCAATAGAATAGTATCTTTTACTAGAGGGATAGACCTTGACCAGATATATCCACGAGATGATCCCCATAGTTCTCTACCCTCAAACCCAAAGCTTTCAGCCTTTGTTATATCTGTAATAGTGCCAGAAGGATTAACTATGCTAAAGCTATAATCTTCTTTGATTGTGGTATTTATTATAGTTGACTCAGAAGCAATGATTTGCACTAATTGATTATAAATATTAATCTTAATTGATTTAAAAGGCTCATCTATAAAGTTGACTACAGCTCCATCATCGCTTGTGGTGTATTTCATATCTAATGGAGTATTATTTTCATCAAAAAAGGCAAGTTCCTTTTTTTCTGGGTCAAAGGATATATTCAATTTGCTTTTATCCAAGTGCAGAGTAACAACGTTCTTATTAATGGTTAAATCCTTTAGTGGCTCACTACTTGAATCAGCAGTTTGAGACTGAGTAGTAGATTTTTGAGGGAAAAATCTAGAGATTTGCAACTCATTAAAAACGGCTCCGTCTGCAACACTATTCATAATAATTGTCATTGAAATACAGCAAATTGCAGTTACAAGCAATGGGATTAGATTTGTACGCTTTATAAAATCACTTCTTAGTATAACTATAACAAATAAAAAGGCTATAGCGGCGCCTATATAACCAGTAAATGATAGAGAACCAATTAGACTAGAATAAGAAAGTATACAAAGAATAATTGCTAATATCTTAAATAGTAGCTTTTGGCATTTAAGTACAGCAACTAAACATATTGGTGTTGCCATTGCAAAGAAGGTTCCAACATAATTGGGATTATATAGTGTTGCATATATGTAATGTATAGGGAACGAAAATTTCAAACTAGAGGCCATATTCTCAATAGCCTTTGGTAGTATTAATTCCTTACCAAACTGTGTTTGGAATAAATCAAAGCCAAAATACTGAAATATTCCAATAAGGGATACAATTGTAACTGAAATGCTAAGGAAGGTTAGAAGATATTTAATATCAAACTCTGAATCTATAAGGTGCGAGGTTATAATGCAAACAAGTAAATAGCACAGAATTACTATAAAGCCTTCATACCTATCGGGGAACCCCCATAAGGCCTGCGAAGGATATTCACTCAGTATGGTTGAAAGGAAGGTAAGAAAGCCGTAAATCAAAAGCGGTATGTATACTTTTGATAAGTATATTTTCTTCTTACAATACAATATGTATGTGACACAAAATATAAGAGCTCCGATTGAAAGGCCGATAAACCAAGTAGACTTATAGTATGAGAAAAAGTCTACAACCTCTCTTTGTCCTGTCCAGAATTCTACAATAGTATCATCAACTGTTACGATTTTCACAAATACAATTAATGGAACTATGCATAAAATTAACCCAATAGGAAGTAATTTAAGTTTGTTGCTCCGCAGAAGTGCATTCATTTTATATCCTCCTAAAATTTTCTACTAGCTAATTTTAACACATACCATTTTAGGAGTAAATATAGACGGACATCTATTTCTGTATAATTGACAAGTATTGACATCGGGTATATACTTAAATTGTTCAAATACTGAACATAGGAGATTATGAGTGGATAAAGAATACATAGTTTTAAGCGAAATTGAAAAGAACTCTAAAATAACTCAGCGTGAACTGTCAAAAAAGACAGAGCTATCACTAGGTAGTGTCAATATCTTGTTAAACAAAATGGCAAAAGAAGGACTTATTAAAATTAAACAAATCCCCATGAATCGAGTACTGTATATGCTCACACCAGCAGGTATGTCAGAAAAAATTAGAAAGACAAGTGCGTATATTAAGTATCACTATAACTATATTAATGAAACAAAAACCAGGATAACTAGCGTCATACAGGAACTACAAAAGCAGCATAATTCTATTTGCATTATTCTTGATCAGGACGAGATAGGGAATATTGTTATGCAGATAGCGAATGAAATTGGTATTGTGTATTCGTTTGATACCACCAACATCAAATCTAAATGCGTTGTTGTCACAAGTGTTGAAAAAGAGCAGATGTTTATGAACAATGATTTTTTAGTTATTAATTTACTGAAACTAATATAGGAATGCTACCTTTTGTCCGTCAATAATTAAACAACATTTATCAAAATTGGAGGTCTCAATGAAAAAAGCACTTATTACAGGTATTACGGGTCAAGACGGGTCATATCTCACTGAATATCTTTTAGAAAAAGGATATGAAGTGCATGGAATAATCCGCCGTGCGAGTACGTTTAATACAAAGAGAATTGATCATCTAATGGATAATAAAGAGATAATGGATAAGAGACTTTTTTTATATCATGGTGATTTAGCTGATTCTAGTAATTTAAATAGAGTAATAGAGCGAGCACAGCCTGATGAAATATATAATCTAGCAGCACAAAGTCATGTACAGGTATCCTTTGAGGTTCCTGAATATACTGCTGAGGTTGACGCAATAGGAACAATCAGGCTATTAGATGCTATCAAGCAAAATGGACTTAAAACAAGATTCTATCAGGCATCTACTAGTGAGCTGTATGGCGGTTTACCAGGAACAGAACCTCAGAGTGAAAAAACACCTTTTTACCCAAGGAGTCCTTATGCTGCGGCAAAACTATATGCATATTGGATTACAGTAAATTATAGGGAAGCGTATGATTTATATGCTTGTAATGGGATTTTGTTTAACCATGAATCACCTAGAAGAGGTGAGACGTTTGTTACGAGAAAGATTACAAGAGCTGTGGCTGAAATTGTTGCAGGAAAGAAGGACAGGCTTTCACTTGGTAATCTCGACGCAAAACGAGATTGGGGTTTTGCAGGAGATTATGTAAAGGGAATGTGGTTGATGCTTCAACAAGACAAGCCTGAGGACTTTGTACTTGCAACGGGTGAAACGCATACTGTTAGAGAATTTGTGGAATTATCCTTTTCTCATGTAGGAATAGATATAGAATGGTCAGATAATGGAGTAAATGAAAAGGGAATAGATAAAGAAACAGGTAAGATTCTCGTTGACGTAAATCCTAGGTATTTTAGGCCAACAGAGGTAGATGTTTTACTGGGTGATCCATCAAAGGCAGAGCAGGTACTTGGATGGAAGAGGGAGGTTTCATTTACGCAGTTAGTTAAAATGATGGTTGAGGCTGATTGTAAGAACCTAGACGCTTAAAGCAATAATATTTTCTGGTGCTAAAGC
>JAEZFR010000136.1 GCA_023417285.1 Bacillota bacterium | reverse complement strand
GTATTGACCTTGAAGAACAAATCACATCCACGTTTAATGCTTCTGATATTCCCAATATGGCAAGTGCATCTACAAAAGAAGAACTTATCAAGTTTTTCAAACAGGACACAAGAAAGATTTTAATTACAACTATATTTAAATTTGGTGAGGTGGATGGAGTTTTAAATGAACGGGACAACATAATTCTTATGGTAGATGAAGCTCACCGTACTCAGGAAGGTGACCTTGGTGAAAAAATGCGTCAATCTTTACCTAACGCATTCTTTTTCGGATTAACAGGTACACCAATTAACCGAGCTGACAAAAATACCTTTTACACTTTTGGTGCTACCGAAGATAGAACAGGATACATGAGCCGTTATTCATTCTCTGATTCTATACGTGATAAGGCTACACTTCCACTTCATTTTGAAGCAGTTCCTGTTGACCTTCATATTGATATGGATGCTGTCGAAGCTGGCTTTGAAGAACTAACAGAAGGCTTGAGTGCTAATGAAAAAACAGAGCTTGCTAAGCGTGTTAAACTTGAAGCGATAATGAAATCACCAGACCGTATTCATAAAGTCTGTGAGCATATTGCAAATCACTATAAGACAAAGGTTGCTCCAAACGGTTTTAAGTCTCAAGTAGTTTGTTATGACCGTGAATGCTGTGTACTCTATAAAAAGGAACTGGACAAAATACTTGGTGAAGAAGCAAGTACAATTGTTATGCACACTGCAGGAGATAAAGCTGATGATTATAAGGATTGGAAGCGTGACCGTGATGCAGAAACAAAGATTCTTGACCGTTTCCGTGATGCCTCTGACCCGTTGAAAATAGTGATAGTTACTTCCAAACTATTAACAGGGTTTGATGCTCCTATCCTGCAGACAATGTATCTCGATAAGCCGATGAAAGACCATACTTTGTTACAGGCTATTTGCCGCACTAACCGCCTTTATGGTACTGGTAAAACACATGGTTTGATTGTTGACTATATTGGTATATTTGACAATGTTGCAAATGCCCTTGATTTTGATGAAAAGAACGTACAGAAAGTTATTACCAATATTGAAAAGGTTAAAGATGAGCTACCACACTTAATGGAAAAGTGTCTCGGCTACTTTAGAGGAGTCGACAGAATAATTGAAGGCTTTGAAGGTTTAATGGCTGCTCAGGACTGTTTGCCAACGAATAAGGAAAAGGATGCCTTCGGTGCTGACTTTGTAGTCTTATCCCGTGCATGGGAAGCATTATCACCAGACCAATTTCTTGGACCATACAAATTAGATTATATATGGCTTAGCCGTGTATATGAATCAATAAAGCCTATTGGTGGCGGCGGTACAATGATTTGGATGGTTTTGGGAGCAAAGACTATTGACCTTGTACATCAGAACATAACAGTAGAAGCAGTTAGGGATGACCTTGATATATTAGTAATGGATGCAGATATTATTGATGAATTTTTGTCAGCTAAGGGTGATGTAAACAAAAAGAGCAAAGAAATTGAAATTAAACTTATAGCTCGTTTGAGAAAACACCAGGGAGACCCTAAGTTCATAAAGCTTGGTGAGCGTTTGGAAGAATTACGTGAAAGGCATGAACAAGGGCTTATACAGAGCGTTGAGTTCTTGAAGATGCTATTACAGCTGGCAAAAGAGACCATTGAAGCGGAAAAGACAGTTGATACTGAGGAAGAGCAAAATAAAGCTATTTCAGCATTGACAGAGCTTTTTAATAGCATTAAAAGTGAAAATACGCCAATAATTGTTGAACGTATAGTTGCGGATATTGATGAAATAGTAAAAATAGTACGATTTCCTGGTTGGCAGGATACTACTGAGGGCAAGCGTGAGGTAACTGCCGCTTTACGTAAGATAATTTGGCTCAAGTATAAGATTAAAGATAATGAGTTATTTGAGAAAGCCTATAAATATGTTGAGATGTATTATTAGAGTTTAATAATTTTGGTCATTAAGAGGTTCATGTATTAGGGAAACCTAATATTAGTAGTATGCTTGCGTATTAGTGCGCATTCCAATTTTATGGAATGCGCATAAATGAATTTTTATACGCATTTTGAGTTTTGTTTAGCGAGAATACTGACATTCCATTCAATATTATAATTATTGGATACCTTTTGCCGTTCAAAAACTTTTCGTTTCATGGCTTCTCTAAAAGTACATAAAATCTGTATAACTCATTTAAATCATGAATTATGCCTTGCAGATGTATATTATAAATGTCGCCCATATCGTCTATTGGTTTTGATGTGGAATACGCTGGTATTGTTGATGTCCTCAAAAGAGAATTGAAGTGGTAGATGCTGCCAATTACCCGATAGATATGGTCTAAATAATCATTTTGAATTTCCGAAGGTACTTTGTGATAATCGAACAAATCTGCAAATGCATCTAATGAATTGGCTATGTAAGCATACTTAACATTCGAAGAATTCTCAAGCAATTTTTGTAATTTACCAATTCCAGAAACCAAAGCCTCTACATTATGTTCTTTATTATTTTCCTTATCGTCTTCGTTTACTGCATCTATCATTTCGCCTTTTCCAGTATTAAGCCATTCCTCATTTATTCCAAACTTTATGCAAATCAATTTGACTAAAGTGTTTGAAGGAAACTCTTTATCAGATTCCATTTTACTAATATGTGAGTGACTCACGCCAACCGTTTCGCCGAACATTGCTTGAGTTAACTGAACTTTGTTTCTTACTATCTTAATACGTTCTCCTATCGTGTTCATAGAAAATCCTCCAGTAACATTATAACAAATTTAATTGTATAATGTGCGTTTCACAAATAATTATCTTGACAAATGTGACTCACACACATTATAATATAAAATTAAGTGGTTAATTAATATTTGATTTTATTTTATCACATAAGTTGACAAGTAACATACATAAGTTCAAATAATAAAGTTTAATAGAATGCGAAGCAACAAGACGAGAAAATGAGCCTTTTATATATAGTAATCCACCTGAAGTTAACCACCTACTCTTTAGAAGCAAGTCTTGCAAATCATATCCTAAAGT
>JAEZFR010000076.1 GCA_023417285.1 Bacillota bacterium | reverse complement strand
GATATTTTGATTTTATCATAGAAAGCTTAATTTACAGAATTTATTTCACAGACTCTTTTTTACTAATAGATTTATATTACAGCCCGTTTACTTGTTGTATAAGCTTTTAATGTCAATTTATATTCCGTTTGGGGGAAATAGAACAATGTAGGTTGCAGTTTACTATCTATTACACGTTATGCTGCCTATTACGAAACCCAATAACATTGCAGCACCTATAATACCAATAGCCATTGTAGATGAAATATTTATCTCGGGTTCTTCCGTCATTTCAAAAGCAGGGTATTTTCCTACTGTTCTTTGATATTTCCTAGCGCTACGATTCATACCATCACTCCTTGAGTTAGATTAATTAAATACTTGAATCATATTATATTATTTGTAAAACACAAAAAATTATTAAGTTATATCACTGTATGATAATCTGTTATTGAATATATTGGTGTTATTTTATTATACTATTAGACGTGGAGTAAATTTTTAGCAGGAGGAAACCATGGATTTAAATGAGACCAACAATAAGTTATTTGAAGTCAATGGAATTAGTGTCTACAATATAAAGTCACAAAGATTTAAGACCAATACTATAAATATCTTTTTTCAAGACAATCTAAACCGTGACAGCGTTGCCTATAATGCACTATTTCCGTCAGTGCTCAGGAGAGGTAGTGAAAGCTTTCCCGATTTAAGGAGCATTAATCTTCATTTGGAAGAACTTTATGGAGCTATATTTGATTGTGGCATTGTTAAAAAAGGAGAGAGGCAGATTATTCATTTTTATTTTGAATATGTGGCCGATAAGTACTCTTTTAATAATAGCAATAACTTCAAGAGCGGTGTGGATTTTTTGCTGGATATTATTTATCATCCTGCTTTAGAGAACGGTCACTTTATAACACAGTACGTTGAACAGGAAAAGAACAATCTCAAGATGTTAATAGAAAGCAGGACAAATGACAAGCTAAACTATGCTCTCGAACGGTGTTATGAGGTTATGTGTGAGGGGGAGCCATTTGGATTGTATGAATATGGTACCACCACTCAGATTGATGCTATTAATACACAAGCCTTGTATGAGCATTATCAAAAAGCTGTATCAACACTTCCTGCCATAGTATTTATAACTGGAGAGATAAACGAGAAGGATTTGAACTATCTGAAGGATAGGCTATCAATGGTCAAAAGAGGTGCAGTTAAAGGACTGTTGCAGAGTGTAGTTAAAAAGTATGTCAAGGATACAAAGTATTTTGATGAAAAGATGGATGTAAACCAGGCAAAGCTTTCACTTGGCTTTAGAACCCACGTTACCCCAAAAGAAAACGATTATTATGCATTGATGGTATACAATGGAATACTAGGTGGGGGTATGCACTCTAAACTGTTCCAGAATGTTAGGGAAAAAGCCGGGCTTGCATATTATATTTTTGCAGGTTTGGAAAAATTTAAGGGACTCATGATTATTGGCAGCGGAATAGATATAAAGAACAAGCAGGTTGCTATGGATATTATAATGAAACAGCTTGAGAGCATCAATAACGGTGACATAAGCCAGTATGAATTTGATTCAACTATAAAATCGCTAGAAACAGGGGTGCACTCCTTGAAGGACAGTCAACTACAGGTTGTAGACTTCTACTTAAGCCAAATTATTTCTGACACTCATGATACTCTTGAAGGATTGCTGCAAAAACTAAAGAGAGTAACAAAAAAAGATGTAGTTGAGGTAGCAAAAAAGCTTCAGCTGGATACTGTTTATTTTTTGACTGCAAAAAGTTGATGAGGAGAGTATTATTATGAATTATGAGACAATCAGGATAGATAAATATGATGAAGTGTTATATAAATACCAGCATCAAAGCGGGCTTAACTGCTTTGTTATCCCCAAAAAGGGATATTACAAAAAACATGCAACCTTTGCAACTTATTACGGGTCTATAGATAATGAATTTGTTATTCCAGGTGAAATGGCCTCTACTGTTGTTCCCGATGGTATTGCACACTTTCTAGAGCATAAGCTCTTTGAGCAAAAGGATGGTAGTGTAATGGATAAGTTTGCAGCTTTGGGTTCGCGTCCAAACGCATTTACCAGCTTCAATCAAACTGCTTATCTCTTTTCATGCACCGATGAATTTCCGCAAAATTTTGAGTTGTTGCTGAATTTCGTGCAAAATCCATATATTACCCAGGAAAGCGTAGAAAAGGAAAAGGATATTATTGGGCAGGAAATAAATATGTATCAGGACGATCCAGGATGGAGAGTATCCTTTAATTTGTTGGATGCGTTTTATAAAAATCATCCTGTGAAGCTAGACATTGCAGGTTCAATTGAAAGCATCAGCAAAATTGATAGAGAGCTTCTTTATAAATGCTATAACACATTTTATCACCCATCCAATATGGTTATTGTTGTGGTAGGAGATGTTGATTACCAAGAGGTTTTCACACAAATTGATAAATGTATCAAACCTGTTTCAAAGCTGGAACCCATAAAGAGGATTTTTAAAGAAGAGGGAAATGACTTAAATAAGCAATACAATGAAAAAAACATGCCTGTGTCCACACCTTTGTTTTACTTTGGCTTTAAGGATTTGAATTTTACACTTTCAGGCATTGAAAAAGTAAAGTATGAGATAGCAGTAAAGCTTCTTTTGCAAATGCTCATCGGCAAAAGCTCAGAGCTATATACAGAACTATATGAAAAAGGCTTGATAAATTCAAATTTTGAAATGGACTTTTTAATGGAGAATAGCTATGCTCACTCAATGATAGGAGGAGAATCAAACTATCCCGAAAAGGTCAGGGATAGCTTTGCAGAATTAATAGAGCGTTTAGATAAACAGGGGTTGAATCATCAACAATTCAATAGAGTACTCAAGGCTTCAAAGGGGAGGTATTTAAAGCTACTTAACTCACCCGAAAGCATCACAAGACTGTTTATAAATGCTTACTTTAAAGGGGTTTCTATGTTTGATTATTTAGAAGTTTATGATACAATAGGGTTTGATTATGTAGAAAAGGTGTTTAAGATGCACTTTGATACTAAAAGAATGGCTCTATCGGTAGTAAAGCAGAAACAATAAAGTTGTGAGGTGGCTATATTGGAAAATGTATTAGTAAGATTTCCTGGTTTGGGACTTGATATTGAGTTGTCCAGAGTGGCATTCAGGTTGTTTGGAGTACCTATTTACTGGTACGGTATAATTATATCGCTAGCCTTTGTTGCATGTGTGTTGTGGGCTATGAGAGATTCAAAAAGATTTGGATATGAACAAGACACAGTTATTGACCTAGTAC
>JAEZFR010000019.1 GCA_023417285.1 Bacillota bacterium | reverse complement strand
TATATTTTTTGAGGGGGAATTTGGCTAACTCCATATTCTACTACTCTTCTAACCTCATTAATAGGCGCAACCGCCATAGGAGGACCGTAAGTATAGCCCCATTCGTAGGTCATCAATAAGACGGTATTTGCAGCTTCTCCGAGTGCAGCATAGTTGTGTGCTTCATAAAGTAGGCCCTTTTGCTCAGGTGAGGTTTTTGGTGCGAGATCAACGTTAACAGTAAACCCTTGTGAATTCATTTTCTGAGTAATATTTTGTATAAAGGCAGTATATGCATCTCTGTCTTCAGGATTAATGAACTCGAAGTCTATATCTATGCCGTAATATCCCTTTTGTTTCATTTTTCCGATAAGCTTATCTATAATCATATTCTGAAACTCAATATTATTAAATAAATAGCTTGCAAGCTCACCACTTGTTGTGCCATTTTCAGTTATTGATGAAAATAGCATTATTGGGGCAACATCAAAGTATTTTGCCATCCTTATAAGGGGTTCATCATTTATCTCTATTAATTCACCTTCCTCCGTGAAGCCATACCCAAATATAGTGAGTGTAGTAAGATAGGCCAAAGTATTTATTAAATCCTGCGTTTGTACATAAGGATACACATACCCATTAATAGCAATTTTTCCAAGCTTATTACTTTCATGCTCTAGTGTTATCTGCTGTCCTGCATAAACATAGGGCTTCTGTATAAGGTCTGGGTTATTTTGCAGAAGAGAGACTATTGTAGTGTTATTGCGTTTTGCTATTGAATAAAGTGTATCGCCTGGTTTAACGGTATATGTTTTTATTGGCCTAAGAATAATAAGAGATTGTCCAGGCATCAAGTAGTTTGTAAGTCTAAGCCCGTTATCAGCAATTATCTCGTTTGGTGTAATATTAAATCTTGCAGCGATACTTCTAATGGTATCGCCTGGTTGAACAATATATATTTCCATGGAACACCTTTTATACTTTATGTTAATCTACTCTATTATATTAGCCAGATAAGATAATGGTTACCTAATAAAGCAGATAATGGTTACCTAATAAAGCAGATAATGGTTATCTAATAAAGCAGATAATGGGTTACCTAATATAAATGATATAATGGTTACCTAAAGAGGAGGTAATGGTGTTCAATTAATGACACAAAAATAGCAGTTACAGCATCGGTGTAACCGCTTTTAAAGTGTTAATATATTATTGAATATATAATTAATTCTTTTTATTTAAAATAATAATTGAGCCTTAAAAGCTATAGTATTATTTTAAAACAGTTATTTTCTTTATTACTACTTTCTCAGTTGGTTGGGACATTTCTCCAGTATATTCGTTCAGTTGAACCGGAGTGTCTGATATCTTGTCCAACACATCTTCACCTTCAATAAGTTTACCAAAAGCAGCGTAATTACCATCGAGTCCAGGTTCATCATTATTCATTATAAAAAATTGACTGGAGGCTGAATTATTGTCCTTGCTTCGAGCCATAGAAATTACACCCTTTGTATGGCTGAGGGTATTCTGTGTGAACCCATTACTTGAGAATTCTCCTTTTATTGTTTGGCCAGAGCCGCCAGTACCATCACCTTCTGGATCTCCACCTTGAATCATAAAACCTTTTGCTATTCTATGAAAAGTTAGTCCATCGTAAAAACCAGACTCAGCAAGCTTGGTAAAGTTTTGTACTGTCTCTGGGGCGTATTGGGGATACAGTTCAAAAACCATTATATCACCGTTATCCATCTCAATCTGAACCTTTGGATTTGTAGAAGTTGTATCAGCTGCAGAATTTGAGGCACTGCTATCAGACTGCTGAGTGCTGCTGTTTGTAGCAGAAGAGCTAGAAGCAGATGTTGTACTGCCATTGGAATTATTATTTGTTTTACCACAGCCTGAAATAAAAGAAATTGTAAAAATAATTGCAAATATTAAAATCGTAATTCTTTTTGCATTTGTCATAAGTTTTAATCCTTTCTTTTTTTATCTTTCAAATGATATAATAACTCAATAAAGTGACAAGGTCTACATTACAAAGAAAAATTCATAATTTATTTGCTTATTATTTATAGATAGTTTAAACTTTGAATAAGTTAGTTAACAAAGGGGTGTGGATATGAAGTACAATTTTAATGAGATTATTGACAGGAAAACGACTTATGCAGAGAAATGGAGTGACAGTCATAGGCGTTTTGGGAAAGATGATGTAATACCATTATGGGTTGCTGATATGGATTTTAAAGTAGCACAACCTATTATAGATGCTATTACTGAACGTGCTCAGCATGGAATTTTTGGCTATTCTGCTGTCCCTGACAGTTACATAGATGTCGCATGTGCCTTTCAAGCAAAAAGAAAGGGTTGGAATATTGACAAGTCATTAATAAGCTTAGCACCAGGCGTTGTACCTTCTATTTGCATGCTGATTAATGAATTAACACAAATAGGGGATAAGATTATTATACAGACCCCTGTATATCATCCGTTCTTTAGTGCAGTTAAAGATGCAGAGAGAATCTTGCTAGAAAGTCCATTGGTGGAAGTTGATGGCAGTTATTATATGGATTACGCTGATATAGAAAACAAGGCAAGAGACGGAGCGAAGTGCATAGTGTTGTGCAGTCCCCACAATCCTGTTGGTAGGGTGTGGACTAAGGAAGAGCTTGCAAAGCTAGGAGATATATGTGTACAGTATGGGATGATAATAATATCTGATGAAATTCATTCTGACCTGATTATGCCAGGTTATTTTCATGTACCTATTGCTACTATTTCTGAAGACATTAGAAAGCTAACTATAACATGCTTTTCGGCTAGTAAAACATTTAATATAGCAGGTCTTCAGTCATCAATGGTAGTTTTCCCTGATAAGGAAACAAAGCGTAGAATTGATAAAGCGTGGAAGAAGCTTCATATTGAGGTGACAAACTGCTTTAGTACTGTGGCTGTTCAAGCAGCATTTGAACATGGAGAAGAGTGGTTGGAACAGGTTTTAGCGTATATAGAGGGAAACATGGAGTTTGTGATTAATTATGTAAATGAGAGAATTCCTGGAATCAAGGTTAAAAAGCCACAGGCAACATATCTCATGTGGCTAGATTGCCGAGGACTGGGCTTGAATGGAGAACAGCTTAAAGAGTTTATGATACATAAGGCTGGCCTTGCAATGAATACAGGACATAGCTTCGGTGTCACGGGGGAAGGTTTTATGAGACTAAATACGGGCTGCCCACGTTCTATTTTAGAAGCCGCAATGAAAAAACTTGAGGAAGCAGTAAAAGAATTGTGAAGTGAACTTGAAGTGAACTTAAAATATAAGAAATATTGACCGTAAAAGTTGAGCTGGTTTGATTTAGGATAAATAACTCAAGCTGGCTCATTTTATATGACTTTTAGAAGTGAATTTTACGAAATACTAAATTCTACTTTGGCATTTGAGAAGTGGAATGTACCTTTTTCATTTAGCTGGAATATATTACAATTAAAAAAACCTTGCATTTAAAGAAGATGTGTGTTAAATTAATATATGTCGTCGGGCGGCAGTGAATAAACAAACCGATTACAGTATATAATATATGAGTAACATTTTAATTATCGCGGGATGGAGCAGTTGGTAGCTCGTCGGGCTCATAACCCGAAGGTCGTGTGGTTCAAGTCCCACTCCCGCAACCATGAAGAACCCTTAAAGCATAAGCTTTGAGGGTTTTTTTTTTAGAAAAAATAGCCTAAGGTTGATTAATGCGATAAAAAGTTGTAGAATTAATTATACAAAAAGAAATATGTAAACCATATATGCTTGAAGAACCTTATTGTTAGTAGCAATTCAAAAAAGGCACATACACGTTATGTCAAGTAGAACCACACGAACAAACTGCTCGTGGAGGTTGTTTTTTATTACCGAGCAGTCTTATAAAGAAAATCATTAGATAACAAAACAATAATAAGGAGAGCTGCATTGATGAAGGGCATCAAGCTTAGCAATACATATATGTCGTATCTATGCTTAGAATTACACTTGCTAATTAATGCTGGTATACCAATCAGTAACGCGATAGGTCTGTTGTGCGAAAAAGAACAAAGAAAAGAGTATAAAGAACTTCTAATGTGCATAGTCCGCAATATAGATAATGGATGCTTAATGAGCGATGCACTTAGAGAAGCAAAGATGTTTGATAAATACATGATTGATATGATAGAGTTGGGTGAAAAAACTGGACATTTAGATAAGGTACTTAAGGCTCTGTCTAAATATTACGAAAGATTGTATCAAATGGAAGGAAGTATCAAAAATGCTATTACCTATCCTGCTATTTCACTAGTATTGATTGTTTCAATTGTAGGTATATTAGTGACAAAGGTATTGCCTATTTTTGATAAGATATTTAATCAAATGGGAAGAACCATGTCACCCTTTGCATTGTTTCTTTTAGACGTTGGAGTATTCATAAATAGTTATTGGTACATATTATGCGTATTACTTATTATAGCTGTAGTGTTGCTTTTGGTTGTGGTTAAAAACAATAACTCACAATGGGGCGTAAGTAGAATTAAGTTTACAAGAAATATCAATACACAGATATGCTCTTCAAGATTCCTTACAACAATGGCGATGGCTCTTTCTAGTGGGATGGACGTAGATGATTCGCTTACTTTAGCTAACAGAATTATGTCTGATTCAAAAGTGTCAGCCAAAATAGAGAAATGCAAGACGCGTATAAGTGAAGGAAGTAGCTTTGCAGACTCCATAATGGAGACAGGGTTGATAGATAATATCCAGGGTAACATTATCCAAATCGCATTTAGGACAGGACAAATTGATAGTGTTTTTGAGGAGTTGGCTCAACGTATGGAAGTAAAGGTTGATCAAAGCATTAATTCATTTATTAATAAGATAGAACCAACCTTTGTAATTGGGATGTGTATTATAATTGGTTGTATACTATTATCAGCTATACTTCCGCTAATTGATATAATGACATCCATCAGTTGAAAAAATATTAATGAGGTATCTGCTTTTTATGGGTAAAGGTTTTATAAATGGAAGTAGGATATATATTATAATAGCTATTTTAATCATACCTATCTTTATTAATATAATACATGTGGCTGATACAAGTAGCTCAAATGAAGCAATGCGACTAGCAACTGAGAGCATAAAGAGGGCTACTATTACATGTTATGCTATTGAGGGAAGCTATCCTCCAAGTTACCGATATCTTAAGGAAAATTATAATATAAGCATTGATGAAAACACCTTTGCTGTGCATTATGAAATATTCGCGTCCAATATAATGCCTGAAATCACGGTTATAGCTAGATAGTATAATATTTTTTGGAGATAAAGATGAACAAGTCCAATAATACTGATGTACTTTTTACATTCTTGCTTTTCTGTTTATATACTGTGTTATGTTTAATGCTTTTAATGTCTACATTTAATAGCTATCGCTTGATTTTAGATAGAGCCGACCAAAACTACACGACCAATACCTGCTTAGAGTATATTGCAAATAAAGTAAGATGTTTTGATAGTTTGGACAGTGTATATATAACTACTTTCGATGGTTTACCAGCTCTTCGTATGAAAGAATATATAGATGATAAGAGTTACGAAACTATTATATATTTTGATAAAGGCAGCGTCAAAGAGCTATATATTGAGGAGGGGGTATCGTTGACAAGGGAGGCTGGCAATGAAATATTTATAGCTCAGAATTTTAATATAAGCTATTACCTAGATAACTTTATTAAGGTAGAGTGTACTGAAAATAATAAGCAGTCAGAGATAATTATTTCTTTAAAAAGTGGACAAGAGGTGGTA
>JAEZFR010000010.1 GCA_023417285.1 Bacillota bacterium | reverse complement strand
CCTTTAGGTCGAAGCAGCAATACTCAAAATTTACAACATACATTGTGTCATCGTTAACATATATATTGTGATGGTTAAAGTCATGATGTGAAATTACTCCGTCTTGTGCCGCTCTATCGGATAGCATTATATACTCTGAGTCAGCTAGTAAATCTAATGCCAGTTCACCTGTCCTTAAAAAGTAATCTGTATTTTCACATATCATATGATCAAACTTCATTCTACCCTTTTGAGCTGCCTTTCTAAGCTTCTTTATCTCATCAAGCCTCTTTTGAAGACAAAGTGGAAGCTTTCCTAACTCACTCCTAGCAGATATATTATCACTTATTCTAAATCCATAAGAAGCCTTGTGCATGCTTGCAAGTATGCTAGCGCTAGCACTGGTTTCTGTATTGCTTTCTAAATTACATTCCCGCCCCTCTATGTAATCAGTAATATATAAGCATAGCTCACCAATATTTACGCTAAATCCACCTTCTATTGCAGACATATTTCTATCTATATTAGTAAACCCATTTCTTATAAGGTGTTCTTTTACCTCTGCAATAAATGATATCCTATCCGCTCTAAGGTTACTTAGCTTTGCTAATTTTTTCTCCCCCTGTTGTGCAGTAATTATGTACATATCCTTATAATTGCATATTGATTTTATATCTATTTCAAAGTTCTCTTTTATAGCTTTTTCTATATCCTGCATAATTACTACATCATCCTCTCGTTTTTTATAGCTTCAGTGGAAAACACAATGTAGTAAATTATATGTTTTTAATATCAATAACATGCTTATGGTATTATTAGATAAGGCACAAATGGTAAGGATATAAAAAAAACCACCATTACTGGCAGTTTTGATAATTATTTATATTAATGCTGAGCTCTAAAATAATCCTTGAATGAGATAATATATAAACGGTATAAAAATTGCGGGCAACATATTTCCAACCTTAATTTTCTTTATTTCCAAGAGATTAAGGCCTATACCCATTATCAAAATTCCACCTACTAAAGAAGTCTGTGATATTACAACATCCGTTAGCCATGGCTGAATATACGTTGCTAATAATGTAATAGCTCCCTGATATAAAAATACCGGTATTGCAGAAAATGCAACGCCAACACCTAGGGTTGAGCTAAATACTACTGCACTCACGCCATCGAGTATAGATTTGGCAAATAACGTTGCTGTATTACCTGTAAGTCCGTCCTCCAAGGACCCAACTATAGCCATGGCACCAACACAATAAACCAAGCTAGCTGTAACAAAACCCTCAGCGAAATTCCCACCACCTAGCTTACAGAGAAGCTTGTTTTTTGAGCATTTTCCCTGAAACCAGTTGCCCAATTTATCAAGCCTTTTCTCAATGTTAATCCATTCTCCAATAATTCCACCTATTACGAGGCTTAATATCATAAGTGTAATATACTGTCTGTCTAACTTGCCACCATCTACAACCTTGTATATTCCCTGTAAGCAACCTGAAATACCAATAATAATAACCGACAACCCAATGCCCTGCATAATAGTGTTTTTGTACCTTTCAGGTAGCCCATTTTTTAAAACGCTCCCTGCTAAACCGCCAACAATAACTACTATTGCATTTACTATTGTACCAAGACCAATCATTTTTTTTTACTCCTCTTATGTAGTTATAATAATGCTATAAATAATTTATCATAATGATGCCTATAAGTACATAATTGTTTTAGTACATATCATAAAAGGGATCATAGAATAGGCTAGAAAAACACTTGTCTTCTGCTACATATTAATTTGTCATTCAAAATAAGATTTTAAGTTACTATATATAAATTTATATACATTGTGTAAAATGATTTTAATGAAAAAATTGTAATTTTTTAAAAAATATGAACCAATACAATAATTCAATCCTCTTATATATCATGGAGCTCCAAAAAATAGAAAAGGAGGTAATACAATGGTATTAGGTGATATCATAGATCGATGTCAGCTGGGCGATTTAGATGCATTTCATGAGTTATATTGTACTTATTATAAGAAAGCCTTTGGAACTGCATATTTAATCTGTTCAGATAGAACCCTATCTGAGGATATTGTGCAAGAGGCCTTTATTGTATGTTATAAATCAATAAAGCAATTAAAGGATCAATCTCTTTTTAATACTTGGTTCTATAAAATAGTTGTAAGGCTATCATGGGGAATGAGCCGTAAGCAAGGTAAAGTAGCTGACCCATCTACATCTGTAGATACAAGCAACATAATTTCCTTTGATTGCTTTACTAATGCTGAGAATAAGTTAATTTTAAGGGAGAGTATTAATAAACTAAGCGAGCCTCTGAAAACTGTAATTGTTTTATATTACTACAATGATTTCTCTATTAGGGATATCTCAAAAATTACAGGCTGTTTAGAGGGTACTGTTAAATCCCGGCTTTATAAGGCAAGAAACTGTATACGGAACTCAATTTCTCAACCAGAATTATTACAACTAAAAGAATTGGAGGCAAAGTAATATGAAAAATTGTTTTGATGAAAAAGAAATTAAGCAATGTTTAATAGAACAGGTAGACTCTGCTGAACTAGATATAGAAGGTTCATATAGTTTATTTCTAAATAAGGTTACTGATTGTAAGAAGGTAAGACGTACATATCTAGGAAGCATTAGAAAAACCATGTCAATTGCAGCATGTTTAGCGATATGCATAACATCCCTTGTTGTTGCATCTTCAGGTACAGTTAGAGCTATGGCTCAGAATACAATAGATAATATAGTTTCTTTATTTGTTGTAGAAGGAAGAGGAGACAATGCTCAAATAGTTCAAAAACCAAGCAATGAACTTGCAGGAGAAATACAGTCCGTTGAGGCTACAACACTTTCTGATGCTGAATTATCAAAAAGATTGGGCTTTGATATATCATTTCCTCAAAATATTATGAGTGATGTCACGCTTATATCTAAACATACTGGCGTATTATTAAATTCAGAAGTCCCATATTTAAAACAGTATGAGTTATTGCCCCTCATGCAAAGAGCTGTATATGATGATGATACAATGAATGCGTTATCTGAGTATTCTCCTGTTCGATATATTGGGGCATCATACTGCTACCAAGATTACGATGTAATTATATCAGCTAATCTATTAGCTAAGGATATTGATACATCTAGTTATACTGAAAAAATAGGTGATATTTGTGCAAACTGGGAAGAAAATAAGTATCCTATTTATCCCTTTATCATGGATAATGGAGAAATTAAAGGTGATATGACTCAAAAACCATCTCTAGGCGATAAAGTATGTTTATCTTGGATACACAATTCTGTGTCATATAAATTACAGCAAAATGGTACCTCACTTACTAAAGAAAAGGCTATAGAAATAGCAAATGCTTTTATGAAACAACAATAGAATATTTTTTCCTCTCTATCTGAGAATAATTGAATATGTTGAATATCAATAAAAGGGAGTATCGCACAATTTATTGTCGATACTCCCTTTTTATATCTATTCTGAAATACTAAGACTAATTAATATTAAGCCTCTTCTCCAGCAAGCTTCAGAAGAGCTGCCCATCTATCGTCAACTTCCTTCTGGATTTCTTCGATCATGTGTTCATTGCCAGCCTTAAAGATGTGCTTGAATCTTCCCTGCTTCTTCAAGAAATCAGCAACTGGAAGCTTATTCTTTGGCTTGTAGTTGATGATATACTTGCCATCAATTACTTCATATAATGGCCAGAAGCAAGTTTCTACAGCAAGCTTGTTCATTTCCATAAGGTCTGGAGTATTGTATATCCAACCTCTTGGGCATGGAGCCAATACGTTCATGAAAGCAGCACCCTTAGTGTAAAGAGCCTTTTCAGACTTTTCATAAAGGTCCTTCATGTTTCCGATTGCAGCTGTCTGACATACATATGGAATATGGTGGTTAGCCATAATTTCTGTAAGGTCTTTTCTTGGCTGAATCTTACCTGGTATTACTTTACCTGCTGGTGAGGTAGTAGTATCAGCGTACTTAGGAGTAGCTGATGATCTTTGGATACCAGTGTTCATGTATGCTCCGTTATCGTAGCAAACATAAACCATGTCATGTCCTCTTTCCATAGCTCCTGAAAGTGACTGTAAACCTATATCATAAGTTCCTCCGTCACCACCAAATGCGATGAACTTAGTTTCTCCCTTTATTTTGCCCTTCTTCTTCATTGCTACATAAGCAGCCTCAGCACCTGATACAGATGCAGCAGAGTTTTCAAATGCATTATGAATAAAGGAATCCTTCCATGCAGTATATGGATAAATAAATGTCGATACTTCAAGACAGCCTGTTGCTGAACCTATTACTGCGTGATCCTCAGGCTTCAATGCTCTGAGTATTTGTCTAACTACAACTGGTGCTCCACATCCGGCACACAGTCTATGACCGCCAGTAAGCCTCTCTGGCTTTTTAGCAGCTTCTTTTATATTGTAAGCCATTTAAAAAGCACCTCCTATTCTCTTACGCCTAGGTAATTGTAAACAGAGTCTACCTTACCTGTAGCAGCAATTTCTAATGTTTTATTAAATACAACTTCGATATCAGTAGTTTTAACGTCTCTACCGCCAAGGCCGTAGATATAGTTAATCACCTTAGGTCCGAATACTCCCTTTGCATATAATGCAGAAGTAAAGTCAGTGAACAATGGTCCACCTGCAGCGTTAAAGCTTTCTGCCTTATCCATGATAGCTATTGCCTTGTACTTTGTTAAAGCTGCTGCAATTTCATCAACTGGGAACGGTCTGTATAATCTTGGCTTGAATACTGCAATTTTCTTTCCTTGCGCCTTATATTGATCTGCTACGTATTTTGCTGTACCAGCAGTGGAGTTCAATACTACAACACAAGCTTCTGCGCCTTCAGCATTGTATTCTTCGAATAATCCATAGCTTCTACCAGTCAATTTTTCAAATTCTTCTGATACTTCTAATACAACTTTTTTAGCATTCATCATTGCTTCTGCCTGCTGTCTCTTGTGCTCGAAGCAGTGTGTGAAGTGATCCAAAGGACCTACAGATAGTGGGGTTTCCTTGTTGAGCAGATATTCAGTTGGGTTATATTCTCCAACAAAAGCCTTAACCTTTTCATCTTCAACTAGATCCACATTTTCAATAGCGTGGGATGTAATAAATCCATCCTGGCAAACCATTACAGGAAGAAGTACATCTGGATGTTCACCTATTCTATTAGCCATCAACATATTATCATATGCTTCCTGGCAGTTTTCTGAGTAAATCTGAATCCATCCTGAATCTCTTGCGCCCATGGAGTCACTGTGGTCATTATGTATGTTAAGAGGTCCTGAAAGTGTTCTATTTACACATGCCAATACTATTGGAAGTCTTGAACATGCTGCTATGTATAAACATTCCCACATAAGTGCAAGTCCGTTAGCTGAAGTAGCAGTCATTGCTCTTCCACCTGCTGCCTGAGCACCTATACATGCTGATAAAGCACTATGC
>JAEZFR010000527.1 GCA_023417285.1 Bacillota bacterium | reverse complement strand
ATATTCAGCCATATAATTTCATAAATTTACAGTGCATAATTTAAGTTATTTTATATAGAATTACTAATGAATGGTTGACAGATTTAAAAAAGCAGTTTACATTAGTAGTTGTTTGAGTATACAATTTTGAAATTAATGGATATGTCTATCATATTGGAGGAATTAAATGGCTGATTATTTAGTTATTGTGGAGTCACCTGGTAAAGTAAAGTCAATCGGAAAGTTTCTTGGTAAGTCCTATAAGGTTGAAGCATCTGTTGGACATGTGCGGGATTTACCTAAAAGCCAAATGGGAGTTGACATTGATAATAATTTTGAGCCTAAATATATTACAATAAGAGGCAAGGGTGACGTCATTTCAAAGCTCAAAAAAGAGGCAAAGGCCGCAAAAAAAATATTTCTCGCAACTGACCCTGACCGTGAGGGTGAAGCTATATCTTGGCATTTAGCAAATCTTTTAAATATAGACGAAAAAGATAAATGCAGAGTATCATTTAATGAGATTACACAAAATGCTGTTAAATCAGCTATCAAGCAACCCAGAAAGATAAATATGGACCTGGTAGATGCTCAGCAAGCAAGAAGAGTATTGGATAGGATAGTGGGTTACAAAATAAGCCCGTTGCTTTGGAAAAAAGTAAAAAAGGGTTTGAGTGCCGGTCGTGTCCAGTCAGTAACTACAAAACTAATATGTGATAGAGAGCAGGAAATAGAGAACTTTGTTTCAGAAGAATATTGGTCCATAACTTCTCGTTTATTGAAACCAAAGGCTACACCACAGTTTGATGCAAAGTTTTATGGAACTCTAAATGAAAAAATAGAGCTTACAAGTGAAGAACAGGTAAATAGCATTCTTGAGCAAATTGGTAATAATAAATATATTGTTAAAAATGTTAAAGAACAAGAAAAAAAGAAAGCACCTGCAGCACCATTTATTACGAGTACGCTGCAGCAGGAAGCTGCTAGAAAGCTGGGCTTTACTACCAAAAGAACCATGATGGTGGCACAGCAGCTTTATGAAGGTATTGACATCAAGGGTCATGGAGCAGTGGGTCTCATTACATATATGAGAACCGATTCTACTAGAATTTCAAATGAAGCTCAGGTTGAGGCAAAAACATTCGTTGAAACAAAGTATGGCAAGGCTTATTACCCTGAAAACCCTAGAGTGTATAAGAACAAATCTGCATCACAGGACGCTCATGAAGCAATCAGGCCAACTTATATTAATGGAGATATGGCACCGGAAGTGATAAAGAATTCTCTTAATACTGAGCAGTTTAAACTATATAAACTGATCTGGGATAGATTTATAGCTAGTCAAATGTCTGTAGCGATTTATGATACTGTAACCGCCGATATAACTGTTTCAGAATATCTATTTAAGGCAAATGGCTCGAAGTTGAAGTTTTCTGGGTTTATGGTTCTTTACACAGAAGGTAAGGATGATGAGGGGGAAGAGGACGAGAATAATCTTCCTCAACTAATTGAAGGGGATGTATTAGAATTAAAAAAGAACACCCCAAAGCAGCACTTTACTCAGCCTCCTGCCAGATATACAGAAGCCACCTTAGTCAGAGTGCTAGAGGAAAAGGGAATAGGAAGACCGAGCACATATGCTCCTACTATTACCACAATACTTTCAAGGGGATATGCTGTTAAAGAAAAGAAGTTTCTTATGCCTACTGAATTAGGTAAAATCGTTAATGAGATAATGAAAAACCATTTTAAGGACATAGTGAATGTAGAGTTTACAGCTAACATGGAAAGCCAGCTTGATAATGTTGAAGAGGGTGAAAAAGCTTGGAAGCAGGTAATGAAGGACTTCTACGAGCCTTTTGCAAAGGTGTTAAAAGAGGCTGAAGATAGCATAGGTGATGTTGAAGTTCCTGATGAGGTATCTGACATCATATGCGAAAAATGTGGAAGAAATATGGTCTATAAGCATGGCAGATTTGGAAAATTCCTTGCTTGCCCAGGCTTCCCAGACTGTAGAAATACAAAAGCCATTGTTGAGGAAACAGGAGTTAATTGTCCTCTTTGCGGTGGAAAAGTATTAATAAAAAAGACTAAAAAGGGTAAAAAATATATAGGGTGTGAAAATAATCCTGACTGCTCCTTCATGAGCTGGGATATGCCAAGTAATGAAACATGTACTAAGTGTGGCAGCTTTATGCTAAAAAAATTCTTCGGTAAAAAGATGATTTTGAAGTGCAGCAATGAAAATTGTGAAACAAACAAGGAAATTGAACAGAATACCAACAGGGATACCCAATCAAAAAAGACTGACAAAGCAACACAGGCCAAAAAGACTGACAAAGCAACACAAACCAAAAAGACAAACAAAGTCACACAGTAAAAGAAGAGAAAATAAGGAACTCAACAAAAGAAGTAGTTTTGAAAGGATAGCTAATTAATACATGTCAAATACCATTAATGTAATTGGTGCAGGGCTTGCAGGGTGTGAGGCTGCATATCAGATAGCAAAAAGAGGTATATCGGTAAAATTATATGAAATGAAGCCACAAAAGCACTCTCCTGCTCATCATTTAGATAGTTATGCAGAGTTGGTATGCAGTAATTCTCTTAGGTCTGATCAGATTGAGAATGCAGTGGGGCTTTTAAAGGAAGAGCTAAGAATAATGGACTCACTTATTCTTAGAGCCGCTGATGCGACAAGAGTTCCTGCCGGTGGAGCACTAGCCGTTGATAGAGAAGGCTTTTCCCAATATGTTACTGACGTTATAAGCCAGATTAATAACATTGAGGTAATTCATCAGGAATTAAGTGAAATTCCTGATGACAATATAACTATTATTGCCACCGGACCACTTACTTCACAACCTATGTTTGAATTTATTGAGCAGCTTACCGGAGAAAAACATCTACATTTTTTTGATGCTGCTGCTCCGATAGTAACTTATGAATCCATAAACATGGACAAGGCTTTTAAAGCTGCTAGGTATGGCAAAGGCAGTGATGATTATATTAATTGTCCAATGAATAAAGAGGAATATGAGATTTTTTACAATGCCTTAATTTCTGCAGAATCAGCGGAGGTTAAGGACTTTGAAAAAAATATGGTATTTGAAGGTTGCATGCCAATAGAAAGTATGGCACAGAGAGGAAAGGATACCATGCGGTATGGTCCCTTAAAGCCTGTGGGACTGGTTGACGACAGAACAGGTATAAGGCCTTATGCAGTAGTTCAACTCAGACAGGATAATAAGGCGGGAAGCCTATATAATATTGTAGGCTTTCAGACACATCTTAAGTGGCCCGAGCAGAAGAGGGTATTCAGGCTAATTCCGGGATTGGAAAATGCTGAATTCATAAGGTTTGGGGTAATGCATAGAAATACCTTTATAGATTCTCCGAGGCTTCTTGATAGCACGTATAGAATGATAAATAATAAAAATATCTATTTTGCAGGTCAAATGACAGGAGTTGAAGGTTATATTGAATCCACTGCCTCGGGCTTTGTAGCTGGAGTAAATGCCGCTATGCAGTGCTTGGGGAAGAACTCAATAAAGTTTCCTCCAAATACAGCAATTGGTGCTCTTTGTAATTACATTAGCGATTCATCTGTCAAGAACTTTCAACCTATGAATGTGAACTTTGGTATTTTTACCGGTATAGATACTACTATCAGGGATAAAAAGAGGAGAAATTCCGAAGCTGCACAAAGATCTCTTGATACAATTAGAGATATTTATGAAGAGTTCGTATAGAGTTAGTAAAAATATAAAATAAAACGACACGATAGTACTACTATAATACTAGATAATGGTGCTACAGTCCCTAAAAAAACAATAAAGATACATTTTATTGTTTTTTGTTTTTTTTTATGTTAGAATTTAGCTGTGATACATTTAATTACAAGGCTGTAGTAGCACTTAGAGGGAGTGTTGTTATGATTGATAAGCTTTTATCCGGCACAACTGCAATGGAAAAATCATTGGATGCTGCATGGTCAAGAAATGAGATTATATCTCAGAATATTGCAAATGTTGACACTCCTGGTTATAAACGCAAGGATATCGCTTTTGAGGAGTATCTCAGTAACTCGAAGAAAAGGATTGCAGGTAATACAACTGACGTTAGACATATTCCTATTAGTTCATCTGATATAGACAATGTCAATCCAACTATAACTCAAGATTATTCCAATCTTAGTATGCGTATTGATGGAAATAATGTCGATATAGATACTGAGATGGCAAATTTGGCTAAGAATTCTATTAAGTTTAATGCACTTACGCAAATGCTTAATGGTAGTTTTACCAAGATCAAGAGTGTCATCAACGAGGGGAGGAAGTAAATTATGTCATTTTTTAAAGCATTGGATGTTGGTGCCTCTGGCTTGACTGCGCAGCGTCTTAGAATGGATACCATTTCACAAAATATTGCAAATGTTAATACAACAAGGACTGAAAATGGTACCCCCTATAGACGTAAAGATGTTGTTTTTGAGGAAAGAAAAAATACCGATTCTTTTTCTACATATTTATCAAATGCAAGAGATGGTATTGACGGCGGAAACGGAGTTAGGGTTACTAAAATAGTTGAGGATACTTCAGAGTTCAAAAAAGTATATGACCCTGGACATCCTGATGCAGATAATGATGGTTATGTTAGCATGCCAAATGTAGATGTTGTGACAGAAATGGTCAATATGATATCTGCAACAAGGTCATATGAAGCTAATGTTACCTCAATAAATGCTACTAAGTCCATGGCAATGAAAGCACTAGAGATTGGGAAATAATACTGCTTTAGGGGAGTGAATAAATGAGTATTGATTCATTAGTTGGTATTAAAACTCTTATGCCTACCAATATTGGTCTTAAGGGTATTGATGAACAGCCAGAGTCGACACCAACAGTTTCCTTTGGGGAATATCTACAGTCGGCACTAGGGCAGGTAAGCGAGCTTGAAGAGACTGCTAATCAGTTAAAAAACGATTTTGCAATGGGCAAGACTGACAATATTAGTGATGTTCTGATTGCATCTGAGAAAGCAACTATTGCTTTGCAGTTTACTATGCAAATTAGAAATAAGTTATTGGATGCTTATACTGAAATAATGAGAATGCAAATTTAATTAATTTACATAACCAAAGACAATATGGGTGTATGAGGTGATATAGTTGCCTGAGATCTTTACAAAAATGTTCAAATCCCTTTCTGATTTTTGGAAAGGACTAGACAAGTCACAGAAAACAAGAATATATATAACGGCAGCATTGGTTGCAATATTTGTGGGAGTTGGTCTGTTTATGATAACACGACCTTCTTATACTACTCTTATTCAGGACGCCAGTGACCAAGACATTGCTGAGATGCAAAAAGTACTCACTGAAAAGGGGATAGGTTATCATCTAACTGACAATAAAAAGGGCATTATTGTTGACGTTAAGGATAGTGACCAAGCTCATTTTGAACTAGTTTCAGCAGGGTACCCCAAAAATGGGATTACCTTTGCAGACGCATTAAGTAATATCAAAATTAATACTACTGAAAGTGATAAAAAGCACATTTGGCAGCAGCTAGATGAATCAGATATAGCTAGACAGCTAAAGTTATTCAAAAATGTAAAGGATGCAAGTGTGACCATTACAAAGCCTGAAAAAACTCTTTTTATTGATGAGAGCAATCCAAGCGATGTTAAGGCAGCAGTGACTATAATACCAAATGGTGAGATAACCCCTGCATTGGCTCAAAGTATTGTCAAGACAGTGGCAAGTAGTGTAGAGGGACTAGATCCCAAAAATGTTACTGTTGTTGATGAAGAGGGGAATATTTTAAACTCTGAGAGCACTGATACCGCTATTGAAAAGACTTCTACACAATATGAGATGAAGCAAAGGGTTAAGAATGACCTTGAAAAAAATGTAAGGTCTATACTAAATGGTCGATTTGATAGTTTTGACTCAGCTAGCGTAGTTGTTAATCCTATCCTTGATTTTGATACCTTAACACAGCAATCAAAAGAGATATCAAATCCTAATGGGATGGAAACAGGTGCAATTGTCAGCAGACATGAAGAAAAGGAAGAAGTTAAGAATGGTGATACTGGTGCAGTAGCAGGTATGGAGTCAAATCCTGGTACAACACCATCCTATCCTATGGGATCAACCGATGCGGGTTCTTATAAAAGATCTGATATTACCGAGAACTGGGCTTATAATGAATCCAATAAGCAGGCTGAAAAGTCTATAGGTGAGGTTATCCCTGAAAAAACTACTGCTGCTATTACTTTGCTGTATGGAAACAGGGTTGCCGATGATTCTAAGCTTACCGATGAACTTATAGCACAGGTGCAGGACATGGTTAGTAAAGCAACAGGAATCCCTGTTGCAAATGTTAGTGTTGCAAAGTTAAAGGTATTACCTCCTGAAACAGTTATGCCTTCTACTAGCGAAACTATAAAGGCACTTATTGACCAGTACGGTTTGTTGGCACTTCTATTTGTTATGTTTGTTGTCTTGATAATTATAGCTTTCCCAAGAAAGAAGAAGGAAAAATTAGTTCCTGCACTTGCAACGGGGACTGATATGGATGGTAAATATATCATACCCGAAATGAAACATGAATCTTTACCGGAAATAGATCTTGAAGAAAGATCAGAGGTTAAGAAGCAACTTGAGAAATTTGTTAAGCAAAAGCCAGATGCTGTTGCTCAATTGCTTAGAAATTGGTTAACAGATGATTTTGAATAATTAATTTTGAAATATAGTTTATTATAACTACATAGTTTGTTTGTATTAGTACGTTTATTACTGTTAATTTTTTTAAAATAGATTTTATTAATTAATTAGATTATTTTTGTGGGGTGTGTAGATTGGCAAGAGCAGCAACAAAAACTGAGTATAGCGGAAGAGAAAAGGCTGCAATGCTGCTAATATCTTTGGGACCTGAAAAGTCTGCAGAAATATTCAAGCATCTAAAAGAAGAAGAGATTGAACAGCTTACTCTTGAGATTGCAAATATTCGTTCAGTTACGCCTGATGAAAAAGAGAGAGTTCTTGAGGAATTTTATCAGATTTGTCTTGCTCAAGAATATATTGCAGAAGGTGGTATAAACTACGCCAGAGACATCTTAGAAAAGGCATTAGGTACACAAAAGGCCGTAGATATTATTAATAAGCTTACAGTATCATTACAGGTACGCCCCTTTGATTTTGTCAGAAAGACCGATCCATCTCAATTATTAAATTTTATTCAGGGAGAGCATCCACAAACTATAGCTCTTATTTTAGCTTACCT
>JAEZFR010000515.1 GCA_023417285.1 Bacillota bacterium | reverse complement strand
TTACTTGCATTTCTATAGAGGTAATATCATTGTCATATCCAGCTAGTGCTTGTGATGTAGCTAATTCAGAGATAATCCATTTCTCGTTTATGCTGGAAACCTTAAGGTCATAGAAACCAACTATTTTAATGCTTATTTTTTTACCATCAGCAGCTACGACATCAACTACTTGATCTTTTGTAAGTGCAAGTTTATCTCTGAGCTCTTTTCCCACAATTACTTCTCCATCTCCCTTAGGAAGACGTCCATCAAAAATGCTATCCTTGAAGTTATATATTGCATCCGCCTTATCAATGGCAAAGCCTCTTAAAAGTACTGGTTCCGCCTTATCTTGATTCTTGAGAAAAGCTGATACATCAGCTGCGGGTGAAACACTCTTTATACTATTGTCGGTAGCAGCAACTTTCTCCAGCTCCACCTCCCAATTTTTAATCCTTTTATCATCACTGTTTGATGTAATAGTAATTTGTGGTGAATTTCCAATTGTCTTATTTATTAAGCTCGTTTGAAGACCTTGAATAAGTAATCCTATAAAAATCTGTACTGATACGCCTATGGCAATACCGAGTGCTATAAGTATTGTCTGACCCTTATTTGATTTTAGAAACCTAAGGGCAATTTCAAAAGATAATCTCATATTAATTATCCTCCTTCCCTAGGTTCATTATTTCTTCGTATGTATTAACAAGTGCATCTGCTCCTATTTCACTAACTGAGGCAGGATTTCTGGATAGCGCATGCCCACCTGCAATTATTTTGATACTATTTCCATATTTATTTCGAATACTTTCAATCGTTTTCTTAGCAGATACAAGATTATAGTAGCTGATTACACTTAATGCAATATATTGTGGTTTGAGTGTGTCAACCATAGTAATAAATTCGTTTTTGGGTGTACTGCTGCCAATAAAAATGGATTCATATCCAGCCAAGGTAAAAAAGTCAGCAGCCATTCGAGCTCCCATATCATGATGTTCTCCTTCAGGACATAGGATAACAACCTTGCTTTCTTTTCTTTTATATCCTCGTGTGTCTCTTTCCTTGATAACATATGGAAAACAGCTTTCAATAATAGTTCTAACAACAGAACTTCTAAAGTGTTCCTCCCATATCCCTATTTTCTGTTCCTTATTCTCGTTGCATATACTGTTAAGTGCGGGTGCCAATACATCAGTGTAAAGCTCTTTAATGTTCATTTTGCCTTCATCAACCTGTTGAAGGGACATTACAACACACTTCTCCTTCTCCCCTCTTTCAAGGTGGTATATAAACTCTTCATAAAAACTTCCCATAAGCAATCCTCTCAATCTTTTAGAATAGTACTTATTATCTACATAATAGTAATTATTTTCCTGTATAGAATAGTAATTATTTACCCGTTGTAATATCATCTAAACACTAAGTAACTAATAGTTTTTAAATAATGAATAATTTTTGACTGCTCATCGTTCGTTTAAGAATGTTTGTTAAAAACAATGTTGGTTTGTAGAAGCTATTTTGAACTCGGCTAAAGGATGGTTTATGTATTTGTAGATATAAAAAACAAGGGTTTCAACTCATCGTTGAAACCCTTGTTTTTTTGTGGTGGGGATGGTGGGAGTCGAACCCACACGATATCACTATCGGCGGATTTTGAGTCCGCTACGTCTGCCAGTTCCATCACATCCCCATATTCACTTTTACCTACGGTATTGTATCGTATTCACCATTTGAATTATAGTGAAATAGGCTCTAAAGCTAACCGCTTAACTATATTAACACATAACATATTACAAATCAATATCTTTTTTTAATTATACTACAATGTTTTTTTTAATTTTTAGCAGCGTCTTTTAAGGTTTTTGGGATTGTTTTCTAATATTATTATTAGGATTTTATAAGGCTTTTAAACAGTAACAATCTATTATTTCAAACACTTATACTTTTTATTTTTAATTACTTTATTCCACATATCGTTTTTACAATATAGTCCAAATCCTCATTCTTTTTGAACATAAACTTGCCAATGTTTATCTTTGTGCTGGCATTATACTTATCAAAAGTAGCTATCATATCTCGTTCACTAGTAATAATGCCCTTTTCTAACAGCTCCCTTATAACGTGCTGAGATTTGGCTCCATCAGCTATAACAATCTGAATATTGCGTTGGTTGTTCATAGAGCTATTGTTTTGAGCAGTATCTTCTGAATCTGTGGGAGATTTATCAATTGACGCCCCGGTTAAAGCACCGTTGTTTGTAGAATCTTTTGTAGTATCATTTGTAGAATCATTAGCAGAATCTTTTGTAGAATCTTTATCGGAATCCTTTATATTATCATTAGTAGAACCCTTAGTAGAATCCTTAGTAGTATCCAGTGAAACACTATTGCCCGAAATAGCTGAACTAGAGCTATTTGGTATTATCAACGGTGTCTTTTCAATCATTCCATAGCTCTTTGCCAATGAAATTATTTCTTCCTTTGTCATTTCCTCTTTTGTGCCCGTAGTAAAAATCATTCCAGCTATGGAAGTTATAATCATTCCTATTCCTATGCCAAGAGCAATGCTTCTGCCATGTGTTTTTCTCATTTACTTTGCACCTTATTTCTTTAGTGTTTGATATTATTAATAAACTTACCAATAACAATATTATCAGATATAACTACTTGTTAAGGCCTCTTAATAATGCAACCTCACCCTTACCAATTTTTAATAAGCCAGATATCTCCGTATTGCTTAATCCTTTTTGAATTAGGATTAATGCTTCTCTCCTCTTTTCATTCACACCTAAACTAGAAATATTGTCTATAGACCTGCTTGACGTTTTGTTGTATGAAGGAGCAGTGTGTTGAGCAGTTTTATTATCTTCATGCTTTTGTTCACTAATAAGCACTTTATGTTGATACTCATTCAATTGCACCGGAGACTGCTGGTATGTGTTTATCTGCTGCGCTTGGGTGCCATCATGCAGAGATACCGATACGCTCTGGAGTTTGCTTAACTCTTGCTTGCTTATCTCTATCGTATCTTCAACCGCTTCTATACTATCTACTTTACTATCCGTATCTATTTCATTCACATTTTCCTCTTTTGCAGTAACCATTATATTAGAGGAATTTTGACTGGCTTTCTTTTCAGAATTTACCTTATTGGCTGCGTCTACCTTATATGACTTTGCAGCATGTACCTCTTTTACATTTGATTTTTTGGCTTCGCTTACAATATATTTATCTGCTTTTGCTACATCTGATTTATCTGTTACATTCGATTTATTTGTTACATTCGATTTAACTGTTACATTTGAATCATCTGTAATATTTGGTTTGTTTGCATTAGTGGCGTTTGATTTATTTGCATTTATCACATTTGATTTGTTAGAATTTATCACATCTGATTTGTTAGCATCTATCACATCTGATTTGTTAGCATTTATCACATTTGATTTGTTTGTATTTATCACATCTGATTTGTTTTCATTTATGACATTTGATTTATCTGTTTTAGAAACATCATAGGTATTGCCTTTTATTCTTGCTTCGCTATTGTGTAATTGTATCAATTCTTGACTTTTATCTGAAATTGTCCCTATAACATAGTCAGACATTTTATTGAGCTCCTGAATCATTTCTTCCGCATCAGCAATTAGAGTAAACATTTCGTCCTTTTTTCTGTCAAACTCAGTAAAAAAGTCTTTTCCATTTACCTTATCCATTATTGAAAAGAAAAGTGATACTAGAACCAGTATCGAGCCTAAAAAAATCATGCAGACATAGAATGCTTCCATAATTCCTCCGGTTTTTTCATATGTAATATTATTCATTAAATCTTTATATCTATTGTAGGGTGACCTTCTTCGGGTTTTTGTTGCTTTTTCTTTTTGTCCTGATTGGTTTGTCTATCCTTTGGTTGCCTCTCTTCGATACGTCCCTTTTGGATATTTTCTCTTTTGGATACCTGTTTGAGATTTTGATTAATTTTCTGCTGATTGGTTTCAGCCTGCTGTTGTTGTACCACCTGGTTTTTTGCAACCTCATCGTGTTGAATTCTGGATACTTCTGATGATTTGGGGATCATAACCTGAAAATCCAGTGGCTTTATAGACATAAACCTCACCCCCTACTATAAAATAGTTCTATCTGTCATAGCTCCCAATCCTAACGTCCGCCCCATCTCTGTACAGCGAACAGTACTGAAGAACCTCTTTTACATACATCATACACGAACCAATAGATACCTTTACTCCAGGGTATATATAACCTGAAGCTTTTACTTTGCCTGTCCCTTCCTGCTGAAGCGTTTCTTCAAGAGCAGCAATTTCTTGCTTAGTTTCTTCAAGCTTTGAAGAAAGAAGTATCTTAGTTCTTATGCTCTTTTGTAAAACATCCTGTTTTTCCGCTGAAAGTGCTCCTGAATTCTCAAGCTTTTTTAATATAGTTATAGCTTGATCCGATTTGAATATATCCGAGCTCATAGCAGTAACCTCTTCTTTTGCCTTTTTGAGGCGTTCTCTGACCGTTGGATCAGTACCAACCTCGATATCTGTTGCTGTTGCCATATGGGAGCCTATAACCTTTGCGGATATCAGCTTACCTGCCCGGCAGGTACCACCAACAAGAAGCCCCTTTTTACCAATAAGCTCTAACTTATTCCTACACTTAACATTACTATGCATAATAGCTTCGGATTGAATACTTTCAGCCTCTATATTGCTGTATTCTATATATCTCGCGATAATATTACCCCCACTAATAAGCACACCTTTTCCCACTCCCTGCATGCCCCTACGTAATACAATATTCCCGCCAGCTTTTATTGTTGCTCCCTCTACAACACCCATGACTTCAACATTTCCGCCAGCTTCGATTGAAAAACCTGACAGTACGTTTCCCCTAACTATTACGTTTCCAACAAAGCAAATGTTGCCAGTGGTATTGTCTACATCAGCTGGAACCTCATGGCATGCATATACACTAATAAGCCCATTTTCCTGTAGTTCAACTTCACCATCGATGTTAGCTACTAGGCTTTTCCCGTCAGGACCTATTGAAACATTCTTTCCTTTAGGTACTAGTACAGGCCTCCCATTCACAGCATTAATGACTCTGTTTTTAACCGTTCTTCCTGGAGTGCCTTGTATAGGTGGTTTCATAGTGCACAAAATCTGTCCTTTAGTCACACTTTGAATAAGATTTAATTCTCTATAATCAATTCTTCCGTCTTCTAGTATTGTAGGCTTACCATCTGCATTTGTATTGAATAAATAGTTAACCGACCCATTCTGTCCATTTACTGCTGGAGTTCCCTCTGCAATACAAACAGGCTGATCGTAAACGGGGTTTTGTATCAAATCATTAAACACATCAAGCTTCAAACCATAAACAACATTCTGTGCCTTAAGAGCCTCAAGTACCTCCTCTTTAGAGAGGGCAGTATTGTCTTCTCTGCGGTAAACAGTAATATATGCTTTTAATTCATCATTAGAAATTGTAACGCTAATTCTTGATTCAGACTTATCAGACATAATATCTCCTTTTATGCTTCTAACATTATTTTATGACGTCCAAGCTTCCCCCTCATCCTTAACAAAGCTTTAGTATGTAGCTGAGATATTCTTGATTCAGTTACATTCATTATTGCACTAATCTCTTTAAGCGTTAGCTCTTCTAAGTAATAAAAGGATATAACTGTTTTCTCCTTTTCAGGAAGCTTATTTATTGCATCTGCTAGTATTTGTTTAAGTTCTGAATTCTGTACATAGTCCTCTGGCTTATCTTCTAAATTCTCACTAGGTATTCCCAGCCCTCGCTCGTAATTCTGCTCCATAAACTCTTCTAATGACATCATTGATGATACATTTACGTCATTTAAAAGCTTATAGAAATCCTCCATGCTAATACCTAGTTTCTCTGCAACTTCTTTATCACTAGCAGAGTGTCCCATATCATTTTCCAACTCTGCATATACCTTTTCTAATTCTTTGTTTTTTTGTCTCAGTGACCTCGGAACCCAATCTAAATCCCTAATGCTATCTATAATTGAGCCCCTGATTCTTAAAGAGGCATATGTTTCAAATTTAACACCTTTGTTTATATCAAATTTATCTATTGCATCAATTAATCCAAAAGCACCATAACCAACTAGGTCATCAAATTCAACATTTGAACCGAAATACATGGAAAGTCTACCAGCAACATATTTTATTAAATAAGCATACTCATTAATTATTTGTTCTTTAATTGCAGGACTTCGCGTTTCTATGAAGTTTTTCCAAAGTTGTTTTGATATTTCTCCTGTCATTTACTTCCTCCAATTAACTGGCAATTATCACTCACTTAGTGTTGTTTTTATAGCCTTTGAGAGTTCAAGAGCCTGAAAATCATCATCTCCTGCTAATAAATCCAGTTTGGTACCAACGTTTTCATTTACTTGCTTATCGTTTTTGGCTTTCTCTTCATTCTCTTTCTTTTCATTCTCTAAACGAGTCTTCTCAATCTCTTCAAATATACCTGTTATAGTTGATTTAATAATAATTCCCAATATGTAAAACACCAGCATTGCTATAATCATTCTCATGCAGGTTTGATTGGTATCATATTTATTAATAGAACAGAAAAACCCAGTAATAATAGCTGATAACAAAGCCAATATTAATGGTATTTTTGCAATTTTATCCATATTAGTCCTCGAGACGCTATTTATTTATAATTCTAACATACTATATTTGCTTAATTCCGAAACCAATGGTTTTGATCATTAGTTTGCCGTCCTCTGAGCATAGCTCAATGGTACGTCCATAATTACCTCCTGTGTCTTCAGATATGATTGGAATCTTCAATTTCTGAAGAGCTTCTTTAGAGGCCATAACATTTCTGTAGCCTATGCGCATTAAGTCTGAGCCTTGACTAAATAAGAACATCTGTGCTCCGCCAGCTAATTTGGCAAAGATTCGCTCTTTTCTAGCACCCATCTTTATCATGTCCTCTACTAGCTTAACAATCGCAGTATCTGCGAACTTAGCAACATTACTATTATACTTTGCCTGTTCACTGCTAGGTAACATTACATGAGCCAACCCCACAATCTTTGTTGTAGGGTCATATAATGCAACACCAACGCAGGATCCAAGTCCCAGGGTTGTTATTATACAAGGATGGTATGCGCAATTCAAATCAGCCATCCCAACCTTAATTACATTAATATCCATTTTAATCTATAACTCCTAATGCTTTCAATAATACGTCATAAGATTCGACATCTGGAATCAGTAGGAAGTCACCTAAAACTTTAGTAATACCCTCACTGAACTCTGTCTCAATGTAAAGCACGGAATCTCCTACCTTTCCAAACTCTATAGCAGGTACACTCAATATAGCCCCCGCCATGTCTTTAGCTAATTCAGGAACTGATGGTAGTATCTTCAAACTTGTTAAAGTAGACAAAGCTGACAAGTACGATGCAGTCAATATATTGCCTATTTCTTTTAGCGCTGATAATTCCATTTCGTCAAATTCTAAGCTGGTTTTAGTTTCATCTCCTAGCAAAATGTTTACTAGAGTTCTTGCAGCTCGTATATCCAAAGTGAACATCATGTTTCCTGATAAATCACCAGAAACGTTGAGTAAAATACCGATAACCTCGATCTCTTCCCCACCTAAAATCTTGCTCACTTCTTTGAAGCCCATAATCTTAACCTTGGGTACTGCCATATCAACCTTTTTGTTGATCATTTTCGCAAGGGCTGTTAC
>JAEZFR010000406.1 GCA_023417285.1 Bacillota bacterium | reverse complement strand
AGATAAGATCACCTGATATACCTGAGAAGATAATAGGCGAATAAATCGGAGACAATCCTACCTTATTCGCTCTTTGAAGGAGGCTCTGTGATCTAAATGCAATTACTTTGAACAAACTATTCATTTTTTTAATAGCTTTCATTTTCATTGTATTATTTTTACTTTCCAATTCTCGCAAATCAATTCCATGAATAATACATGCGCTAGATTCCCTTCCATCTACAAACATTTTGCAAAAATCAAGGCATGACATTGGAAAATGAGCAAGTACAATATCTGGTATAAAAGATGTGTGATTTCGTAAAAGATACTTTTTTATCCTTTTTGCTAACAAATGTTGTTGAAAACTAAAAGCTTTGTTTATATGTGGGATGAATAATTGTACCTCTCCAAAAATTACTTTGACACCTTCAAATTCATTTTCTTTAATCTCTCTTGATATTTTCCTAGAAAACATCAATTTTGCAGGATTCTGATATGCATGCAAAACGATTACATTATGACCTTTCCTAGTCCACTCCCTCGCAAAATAATGAACGGCTTTGGTATCCTTTCTCACCATATATTCGTTTGGTTCTGGATAAATTGTACTAATTATTAAAATATTCATACAGAGGTACTCCTTTTTTAATGCAAGCCTATCACTAAGTCATGTAGGAATTACAACTTTCATTAGATTACTTATGATCTATGACAGAACAAGAAACTATAATATTAATAACATTTTTTGGATATGCCTCCTATTATGAAGTAAACTGTACCCCATGTCAAGAACACTTAAACGTCGACATCTAAAGTGTCTACATGTGATATATCTGTCTTAAATTAAAGCATTTATCATTAGAAAAATATTCTTCATCGAAAGCTATATTTTGTCCAATCTCCTTAGGCATCATTTCAATAGCCAAAGGCCTGGGTGGGTTTATTATCTTAAATTGCTAGAAGCATATTTACATCAGCCATTCTGGTGATGTAAATTTATTCGAAATACACAGATATTCCACATCACTAAGTGATATTAGAGTCTCCACCAACTCATTCCAGATGCTTTTAAATCAGCAATTTTATACAATCCTTTTACATCTAGCAGAACCTTTGCGGAATCTTCACCGTCTTTGAATAAATCTTTAATATCTGATACACTCATTTCTTTAAACTCATTGTGTGCAACCGCTACAATAATGCAATCCGCATCTTTTGCATCTTCAATGGCTTTCAGTTCTACACCATATTCATGCATTGCATCATTATAATTCGCCCAAGGGTCAATAACTATTGGGTGAACTCCATATGTTTCAAGTCTTTTTATAATATCATCAACCTTACTATTTCTAGTGTCAGGACAATTCTCTTTAAAAGTGAGCCCAAGAATAATAACCTTTGATTTTTTTGGTGCCTGACCAGCTAAAATCATTTTCTTAACAGCCACATCTGCAACATATGCTCCCATATTATCATTTACAATTCGACCATTCAAAATAATCTGGCTATGATATCCTAATTGCTCTGCCTCATATGTAAAGTAATATGGATCAACACCTATACAATGCCCTCCAACAAGTCCTGGTCGAAATCCTAATGCATTCCATTTTGTATTCATGCCATCAACCACTTCATTTGTATCTATGCCCATACGGTCAAATACCATTGCAAGCTCATTCATGAAGGCAATATTAATGTCACGCTGGCTGTTTTCAACTACTTTTATCGCCTCTGCTGTCTTAATATTTGAAACAGGATACGTACCCACTTCTATCACTAGATTATAAACATTTTTTATTTCTTCAAGAGTATCTGCATCCATACCAGAAACAATCTTATGAATATTTTCAAGTCTATGTATTTTGTCACCCGGATTGATACGCTCTGGAGAATAGCCAACCTTAAAGTCTAACCCACATTTCATTCTAGACATTTTTTCTAGAATAGGAATACAAACATCCTCTGTGCACCCTGGATAAACCGTTGACTCATAAACGACTATAGTCTCTTTCGTAATATTACGCCCTACAATTTCAGATGCACTAATCACCGGTGTAAGATCAGGCGTATGATCCGTATTTACGGGTGTAGGAACAGCTACAATAATAAATTTTGCTTCCCGCAATTTTTCTTCATCAGATGTGAATTCAACGGATGACGCCTTAATTCCATCATCTCCAATTTCCTTTGTCGGGTCAATTCCTTGCTTATATAATGCTATCTTTTCTGAATTAAGATCGAATCCAATTACTTTAGCTTTCTTTGCAAATGCAACTGCTATAGGCATGCCCACGTATCCTAAACCTACCAAAGCGATTTTTTCTTCGCCTGTTAGTATTTTCTTATAAAGCGACATTTTAATTCTCCTCTATCTTCAATAAATTGTTATATAATTAAGCTAATAAATCGTTTGTATGACTTGCATATCAGCTCCAAAACATGTTTTCACCCTACACATTTTGCTGTTATCCTAGATAAACAACAAAGTTCACCTTTTAATATAACTTCTTAATACTAAATCCTTTTTTTCTTTATAAGTCATATTCTTTACATTTATTGCATTCGAAATGCTTTTTTGGGCAAACTTATCCCAATCCCCTATTTTTTTAGCAGGATTACCTCCAATAATTATTGCAGACTCATTAAAGCTATTGGTCACCACTGATCCTGCCGCAACAATCACATTATCACATAAACTCACACCGTACAAAATTGTTGCATTAGAACCAATAAAGCAATTATTCCCTATTGTAATTTTCCCAAAAATGTCTGTCTTACCCTCAATTACCTTTGAAATACTATTGTCATGTGTAACAAACATCACATTGCCTGCAATAGTAACATTATCACCTATCTCGACTAAATATGGTTCAGAAGTCATAATATTGCAACATATATTGCATCCAGATCCAATTCTCATCCCTGATTTTCTGAAATACTGACAAATAACTTCCTTATTGTTTTTTCTAATTTTATATTTTATCTTTGTCAGAAAATATCCTATTTCTTTCATTTACTAGTCCTCCGCAGCACAGGATCTATCTTTTAAGTACTTGGACAACCTTATTTGCTGTTTTTCTTGCAGCAAGTGTCAGCACCTTGAAATTCCCAAAAACCGATGCAAAATATCTAATACCATTTCTTACATCTCCACTCTTTATGTAAACATAGCCTATCTCATATTTGTGCATCGCATAGACACATCTTCTCTCTTTTTCAGTTAAAGTATTCATAATTGGCCTAACCGATTTAAAAAAAGCTCTTTTATAACGTACGAGTTTTTGTGGATCAGGACGATTTTGTGTATCCGAAACATCTGCACAATGTAAGTACTTATCAACTTCTTTTAGTTTATACTTAGATGTGAATTCTACTAAGAGTTGTAAATCCTGGTGTCTTAATAAATTCTCATCAAAATATCTAGTTGTATCTAACAATTCATGTCTAAGCAGCAAGGTTCCTGTGGCTACATCAGATATTAAATATAATATATCTTTATATATATACCCATCTCGATATTTAGAAGTTTTCCCTACTATTCTACCGTTTTCATCATATAAAGTAAATTTGCACGAAACACCGCCCCACGAATTATCTAGTTGATTTAGAATTTCTATTTGTTGTTCAATTTTCTTAGTCTCCCACCAATCATCATCATCTAAGAAAGCAACATATTGACCCCTAGCTTGCTTAATGCCAACATTTCTAGCTACGGCTCCATTAATATGCCTTTCTTGCATAACTAGATGGAATCTTTTGTCATTAGTGTATCTCTCCACTTGTTTCTTTAACTCATATGTATATATATCTTCTGGCTCGTTATCATTCACTAATAATAGTTCGATATTATTATATGTTTGATTTAAAGCACTTTCAATTGCTCTAGTTAATTTATCCGACCGTTTATATGTCGGCATTACTACACTTACAAGCCCATCCACATATTTCTTCATACTTTACTCCTTGCAAAATTCCTAAATATCCAGCCTCTCAATTTGTTAGGTACCATCTTTTGTACAATTAATCTTTTCACTACGTTTTTTACATACGTGAGACGACTAATCATTTTGTGTTTTAACATATAATTTTGAAGTCTCTTTTCACTTTCAAAATACTTGCTTCCACCTCGTCGCTGATACATTTCTTCACCTACACGAACATTAACAAGTACTGTCCCAGTATTAGCAAATGTAGAACCTTTTAGCCACATTCTAATCCATAGGTAGTAATCCTCATTCCAGAACCATTCCTGGTATCCCCCTGCATCTTGTACAGCAGATTTTCTATACATTACAGAAACGTGATTCATTGCACAGCGAGTTTTCATGTATTCCCCAATCTCTGGATTTGTCTTTGGCACAGATCTTTTACCCACAATATTGCTCACCTCACCAATATACTCTGTGATATCTCCACCAACAATATCTGTTTCCGGGTGTAGCTCAAAATACTTCAATTGCTGTTCGAATCTAGTAGGTACAGAAACATCATCGCTATCCATCCTAGCAATAAAATTATACTTTGCATTCTCTACTGCAATCTTTAGAGCTTTGCCAAGTCCTCCATTTTTCTCAAGACGAATCACATTGAAAATATTATATTTGTTCTCATACTTATTAATTACCGCATTGAGCTCCTCGCTTACAATTCCATCAACAACAAGAACTACTTCATCTGGCATGATAGTCTGCATTTCGATAATACTACTCAAGGCCCGATCAAATAAACTGGGTTTATCACTTTTATATACAGATATAGCTATTGAAAATGGCTCATGTTTAGTCATATTAATACTCTCCTCCACTTCTTACTCAACAACATCGTTCATGATTTTCCTAGCTTCTTTCTGTTTCTGCTCATATTCATCTTGGGAAACCTTTTTAGTCCTCAGCAAATAATCACCAAAGTCCTCAGCTGTCACCAAATCACCCTGGGTAATTCCTTCTTGCTTAATGAATGCCTTCTTAATTGTACTAAGCACTATTCTTACATCTTCAAGAAATGATACTTTCTGGATATAATTCTGGTCCCACTCAAGCTTGTCTTCCCATGAGATGGCGTTTCGACCATTAACCTGGGCTAAACCACTCAATCCAGGCTTTGCTGTGTGTCTAGCTCTTTGCTCCTTTGTCATAAAAGTCATATCTCTTACGAGCTGTGGTCTCGGACCTATTACAGACATAGTCCCATTAAGTATATTAAATGCTTCTGGAAGTTCATCGAGAGATGTACTCCTAAGCCACGCGCCGAACTTAGTAAGTCTATCTTCGTCAGGAAGTAGGTCTCCCGTTTCTGGATTACGTTCATCAGTCATTGTACGGAACTTGTACATCTTAAAAACAGTTTCCATACCATCTTTCCCAACTAAACCAGGACGATTTTGGGTGAAAAGGATAGGAGACCCAAGCTTTAATTTAATTAAAGCCGCCAATCCTAAATACAGTGGACTGAACACAACTATTACGCCTGTAGCGCATACAATATCAAATGCATGCTTTACATATTTTTCATAAAAAAACATTTGTCGGGTCTCGATAGGATCGATGTACTTTACTTTATATGTAATTTTGTCAGCTTTTCTTTTCATTACATGAGCTGTGACTGTTGTTACTGCAATAGTTACTCCCGTAAATATCACTAATGTTTTCTTCTTAGGCACGGCTCTCCCCCCTATGTATATTATTACTAATAGTTATGATTTTCTTTATCGTAACAGATATGCAGGAACCAATTAACCCCATCTCTGCTGCTATCATCAAAGCAAACTTCCATTCACTATTTTCCCACAATAAAGAAATATGATATAAATACAACATTTTACTTATGTATTGAATTAATTCTATTTACTGAACCAACAATCCATTGTCCTAAAATCGTACGGCTTTCTTGGAATTTCTACTAACACAACTTTAGCGCTGTAGGTGACAAAGTCATGGAAAATTCTGAGCTTTCAGACACACGCCTCTTAATTCTCATCTACACACCAAATGGGTAATGGATCCTTACTCAAAACAAGCTCTAATAACCTCAATAATTCTATCTTGCTGTTTAAATGTCATTTTATTATCTGAAGGTAAGCAAACTCCTCTCTGAAAAATATCCATACTGACATCAGCAACACCACCAGCAATATATGCATTGCTTCTCGCGCGTCCATTACCATCTCTTACTACAAATGGATTAAGTCTATAAATCGGCTGCATGTGCATTGGCTTCCAAATAGGACGTCCTTCAGCATTGATTGATGCGATAGCATCCAATATTTCATGAGGACAGCTCATCCCTGCTTCAGGGATATATGCCATATCTTGATCGCCCCGAATCTGTTTACATATAGCTTCTTCATCAATAATCATACAACTTAACCAGTAATTTGGTTCACAGTCAACTGGAATCGGGTTCATACTTACTGGCAATCCCTTAAATCCCTCTTTATAACGATTATAAATTCCCTTCTTCTGGGCAATATGCTCATTCAAATAGGGGAATTGTCCTCGTACAACGCCGGCAATAACATTACTCATTCTGTAGTTATACCCAATTTCTTCATGCTGATACCAGCTTGCATTCTCGCGTGCCTGAGTAGACCATTTTCTCACCTTGGTTGCCGCTTCTAAATCGTTAGTTAAGAAACAACCACCTGATGACCCTGTAATAATTTTATTTCCATTAAAAGAAATAGTATTATATTTTCCAAAAGTACCGGTCTGCACTCCCTTGTATGTA
>JAEZFR010000369.1 GCA_023417285.1 Bacillota bacterium | reverse complement strand
AGACAATAGACTGATGGCATTTAGTGGTGAAGGTTTTTGCATAACAGATAACAGAGTAAGTGATATGATGTTTGCTGATTCGGACAAGGTAAAGCCTGGAAACATATCAAAAACCAGAAACTTCCCTGCTGGTAGCGAGCTATACAAAAAGACAGATGGTTTTTATATTAACCCTTCCAATAAAGAAAAAGATTACAAAATAAATGGTGATTATCCAATATACCTTAATAATGGAGCCTATTTATATGTTTATAATAACAATTTTGATATGATTTACAGCGATATGACAAAGGAGCAATCGCAAGTGAATACGTTTATTGGTAGCGGCACTTTGTTTAGCGCTGATATGAAAAAGCAAAACGCTCAGAACATTATATTACTCCAACTACCAAATAAATTGTATGTAAATGTACAGGAAATAAAAATTGAAACCCAAAATAAGGTTGAAGTAATAGCTGCAAATTCAATATTACGGTTACAAGATAATGAGCTCTCATACTATAATATAACGAATAAAAAGCCGGAGTTTTACAGTATAAAGGTAGTTCAAGGCCTATCAATGGTGGCTTTTGATAATCAAAAATATACATACGATATTTTTTATGGGTTACTGAATCAAGACAATAGCACAATAAAAGCACAGGACGCTGTTATTAATGAGTATCATCTCAATGATGACGTTTATCAGTATTTTATGGGGGAAAGGTATGACTATAAAGGTGAGAAGATTTTCTATCGTTCAAAGGACACTTTCTTGATGCAGTATAATGGTGAAAAATTCCCTTTGTACAGTATGCCACTATACTTCCAAAAGGAAAAAAAGCTGCTGTTGCCGTGTGACTATGTGATTGTAGAGCCAAAATCATTTACAATGAGGAAACAGCCCGCAATGTCCGAAGTATATGCTGATGACATGGCTGTTTACACTAAAATTGGTGAGAAATTACGCACCTACACGGATATGTTTTTGTTTGATGGTCATTCAAGTTATGTGTTTTTTAGTGAAACCACTATTTCTATTGGAAATAAGAACATTACTGTTTCAGCGTTTGCAAATGTAAATGTTTCGGACGATGGGTCAGTAGAAATATACGATTACTTAAAGGATGAATATACTGGTTTTGGTGCTCAAGGCTATAAGAATGTTTATGCTGAGATAAAGGGCGGTACAAAAATAGATATTTTGAAGGACGTACTGTACCTTCCAGGTGCAAAAGAACAACTTTTATTTTCTGAACCATCAAAGCTTGAAGATGTAAAATAAAGGTTTAGAAAGATTTACATGACTCACTAATAATGCTGAGCTATAAGGCTATTTTATGTGGGTTGGAAAGGCTAGAGGTATTTTAAATGAAAAAGAATAGACTCATAATGGGTATAGTATATGCATTATTACTTTGCGTAATGGTGTTAGTTGTTTTTATTGTAAAAAACAATCAACTCTCTGTTTTTCTGATACTAAACAATGATGGCTATATGATAAGCAAGAATGATGTGACAAAGAATTTACTAAAAGATAGCGTAAATACCTCAGATTCAGCTATTACAGCAGTTCCTTTTTCAATATCAGATACAATTTATCAAAAATCTGGGAGCTTTTATATAGGAGATGAGAAGACCCCTGCAAATGACATATTTCCTCTTTTTATCAATAATGCTTCTACATTAATGACTCTGACCGATAAGCCTAATCTTATAACAAACGATTTTGTTTATACAAAGGCTTACAGCGGCCTCTACATTAATGATGGCGTAAGCTTTAATCCGGATATGGAGAGGGCTTACAGGGAGCAATTCATCCTCATGGACTTGACTAACGGACTGTATATTAATGCTAAGGAAATAAAGGTATCAGGCAGCTTTTTCGTTGAGAAGAATATACCACATAACTCTATTATTAGGTTTATGGAGAATGAGATACGTTATTATACCCTAGAGGAAAATATATTTAAGCTCTATAGTATTAAGCCTGTTGCAGAAAAGTCTATATTAGAAATAGACGGAAAAGAGTATCTTTATTATGATTTCCTAGAGAAACTGGGACTTTATCAAAAAGAAAAATTAAGGGAGAAGGACAACAAAAAAGAGGACCCTCTAAAGCAAAACCTCGAGATTAACTATACTTCACCCAATAAGAATAATACTGCTGAAGGGAAACAACAGCTTGGAATAATTGGCAGTGAAAATAATGCTGACCAAAATGCTCCCGAACCTGATGCTGACATTCCTCAGCAAGCTGAGAATACACCTTCACAGCAATCCTCTGCACAGCACCAACCAGCACCAAAATCAGATATTCCTGCGAAGCATACAGATAGTGGTAAACCAAAATCAAAACCTGCCACAAGCTCTCAAGCAATTTCTACTCAGGAGGCAAAACCTGCTGAACCAGCTGCTGCTGCTGCGGTGGCAAAACCAAACGACCTCCCCAATAAAATGCCTGATGCCTCATCATCAAATGGTAGCTCTCCTCAAGATGATTCAACTCAAGTTGAGCCACCAGCAAATCCTCCACCGATAATAAAGGACTGGGTTAAACCGAAGGTTACTCTTGATATTAATAATATTACTGCTACGGTATATGCTATCGTAGCACCGGGTATGGTAATAGAAAACCCACAATTTCTATACAGAACAGGTGTAAGTTTTGAGGTCTATGATAGTGATAAGAAGCTGGTTATGAAGAAGGGCTATACTAAGTCGGATGATGTAAGCGTAGGGCCACTCAAGCCATCTACAAAATATACTCTTGACGTAAAAATGGCATATATAGACATGAACGGACTTAAGGTTGAAGAAACTATAGTGGAAGGAAAAGAACTTACTACTTTGGACTTAAGTAATTTGCCACCACTTCGCTTTAATTGGCAAAATGGCAATATATTTTATAATAAGATACAATTAAAGGATTTGACAATATCTAATGCTATAAAATCAACTACACAAGCAACAGATGAAAGCGGAAAGCCTATTACAAAGTATACTTACATAGAATCTGTTCAGTATATGAATAAGGTTGAAGTCGTTTTTACCCAAAAGGACGATGATTCCAAGGTGTATAGAATAACTGTATCCAGCAAGGACCTAAATAGCCTTAGACTGGGAAAGGCGATATTATACGAATCAACCGGAGTGATTCCTTCTGACAAGGAATATTACTATGAATTCGTATGCTACGATAGATTTGGAAATATACTGCCGCAGGAGGGAGTTCTTAGAGGCATTACGCACACTTGTAAGCAGCCTCCAAAAGCAGAAATAAACATTTTAAAGAATGAGATAAAAAATGTAGAAGCCTCAATAAAGCTTTCTAATGCTGATAGTGCTGACGTTAGAGCTAACAGTACCTTTTTTACTGTATATGATAGTAATAACAACCCAGTTAAGACAAGAATACAGAGAAAGAATGCAGAGGGGATTTTTGTTACTGACAATAATGAAAGTGAGATACATTATATCGACCAGGATATTAACACTATAAGATTTCTTGACCTCATAGACTATGAGGTATATAGCATAAAGGTTATCTCCACCTACAATATTAATGACAGTATGGGTTGGTATGATAATGGCATTATAGGTGAAGCTAGATTTACAACAACGCCAATATCTTCTTTGGGTCTGGCCTTCTTTGATGTTGAGTTGAAAAACCTAGGTAGTAACCAAGCTGTTTTTTCTGTAAAACTCAATAAGGATAGAACAGACAGCAGGCTTGTAAATCTTATCTCGGATATTGATTTTTCCATTATCAAGAAAGAAAATAATGACGGGACTGGCATCAAAATTCAATATGAGTATGATAATACATCTGTTTCTGCAATTGATGCAACAGGTTTAGTATCGGTTACTCAATCAGCTATTGAGTACATGAAAACAAATAATGCGAGTATCACCTTTAGTGCCATTAATCTTAATAGCCAAACGGAATACAAGTTGAACATAGTTCCGAAGGCAATAATGGGTTCTGTAGATCATCAGATATATAGAGAGATTTCAACCTATTATACACCAAAAACATTTACAACAATGAAGATTACACCTGTTATAAATATAGACGCTATCTATGCATCAGCGGATTTTATCAAGTTATACGGTGTTTCTGTACAGGATCCAGATAATTCAATTATCTCATATCCTGTTTCAGTAGCGGTATATGATGAAAATGGTAGTCAGATTGATACAATTGATATACCCTCACCAGATGGCATAGATGTTATAGAAATTCAGAAGCTAAAAAGGGATAAGCCATATACATTTAAATTCTTTGCAAAAGAGTATAACAATGGTTTTGACATGAAAACCTATAGAAAAAATCAGGAGCTGTATTACTCAGAATTAGCGGATAAAATGCAGCCTTTGGTTATTGTTACAAGAGAGGCGGTTTCAGGTTCTATTCAAATTTTGCAAATGGATAGTAATAAGATGTTGAGCAGGGTTGAGGTTGCTCCAACTAGTATTTCGCCAACAGGTATTACACTTAACACAAATAAATATAGATTTAATAATACTATGACTACAAAGAAGGGCTCAGTCTATCAGGCGAAGTTTGCAATGAATGTTGATTTTGGATACCAAAATACCAATGCTTTTCAAATAGGATTTTCGGGGAATAAAACTACTACCTACAAAATATATTTATCTGATCCTGACTTGAATCCAAGCGCACAGCCAATTGGGTCCACAACTATAAATGCGGCAACATTAGGCACTGAGAGAAGCAGATGGACAGATATTATATTACTAAACAATGGAGTAAATTTAACGGGCAAGCAGAGACTTTACATTATTGCAAATAACACTGATACAAGTAATACTATTCATTATTTCTGGGGTATCCGATTCATGGAAACTAGGCAAAGTGATAGTAGCCATTACTATGCAAATATAAATGCTTCCGTTATTGATTCTCAGAATGAATTAGGTCCAATACCAGCCTATTATATAAAAGTATATAAAAATGGGGTATGGGTTGATACCAGAAGGCATCAATGGACAATTGGAGAGAATGGCAAGTTTATACTTAAAATGTTCCAGGTAAGGGCTGATAAAACCGAAGTACTTGTAGACGAAAAGGAGTTTACTGGCCAGGAGCGTAGCATTGATACTGACTTTTATTATGAGGTAGAAAAGGGATACAATAACTATACATTTGAACTTTCAGCTAGAGTATTTGATTATGAGATAAAGCTGGGTAAGGAAGATTTCTCAACCGAAAAGGAAATTATAGCAATAAGAACACAGGATGATTTGCTTAATATCCGTTATGGACTTGATAAGAAATACTTTGTTCTTAACGATATTACCTTGGCTTCAGGCGTAAGTAATATTACAAATAGTGCTCCTAGTCCCTATTTTACAGGTGAATTGGATTTTAGAGGTCATAAGCTGACAAGTAACAGCGGAGGAGCGCTTATAACAAATATAGGATACCGTGGTGTTCTCAAGAATATGGTCTTCACATACGCAAGTACATGGGGTACTACAGCAGAGGCTAGAACGGACCGCCTTGTAAATTATAATTCTGGAACAATTCAAAATATATTGTTTATTAGAAACAATGGTAATGCAGGAACTCAGACCAATAAGAATGATAGTTCCACCATTTGTTATATGAACAATGAATCGGGTGTAATTGAAAATTTTGTTGTTAATCTTAAAGACCCATTGATTAGTACAAACTACTCATCTGGCGTATGTGAGTATAACAAGGGCATAATCCGAAACGGCTATATTTATGGTGCACCGATAAGAATGACTAGTAGAGAATACCTGACCGAAGAACAATATTCAGCAAATACCATAATGGGAGCAATCTCCTCGGTAAATTATGCTGATGGTATTATTGAAAATGTATTTTCGTTACCTAATATTGAGACCAGAGCTGTGTTGTCTGCAAACGATTATGCATTTAATCTAGTAGGTATAAATGAAGGTACTCTCAAAAATAGTTTTTCAGCTGGAGATGTTTACTATGGAGGCCTTATCCGTGAAGGCTTTGGACCTGCATATAGAAGCAGATATACCGGTAATGCCTCAAATACATACTACTATTCAGAGAATAATTATGGCAAGACGGATAATAGAAGGATTAGCAAGCTGGTACTCTACGATAAACTATGGTATAACCGAGTTCTTGACAATCAGCAAAGCAGTAAGGTTGGACAGTTTGAGTATGAACCTGTACAAATGGGGTATTATCCTCATGTAGCTTGGCCGGATTTAATGCCGCTACAGGAATATCTGCCTCTACCAGGTTTATCCCCATCAGATAATATTAATATTGTTGATGCTCAGGTGATTGAACAAAATGATGACTCGGCTAAGGCAGTTATAACGTTTAACAATCCTGACCATTTTAATATAACTGCTATACGGGCACAATGGCTTAATATTGATGTTTTATCACAGGAAGAGGATGGGAAGTTCTATAGAGTAACTGTACGCATTACCAAGCCAGCAGTTACCAAGTATTATTCCTCATATAATATAACAGGGTTTGACTATTCACTTGGGTTCCAAGGAATGACAAGGACAGTAACTTATACAGATGATTACTATCCTACTATACCTGTAGAGTTTTACATGCCTATTTCGTCAGAAGCGGAATTTGCATCAATAAAGAACGACCTTCAGCAAAATTATAGGTTAATGAAAGACTTGAACTTCTTTGGTTATGCTCCAACTGTACCTGTTATCCCTGCTCCAAATCTGACGATGGACCCTAATAATGCTAGCTTTGCATTAGATGCCTTTTCGGGTAAGCTAGACGGCAATAATTTCACTATAAGCAGCATTGATGCAGGAACTTATGGCTATGTTATAGGTAAACTAACGGGGACTGTTAAGAACCTTACAGTGAAAGACCTTAACCTCAATGAAGGAAATTCTCTATATAAAGGTTTCATAGGAAGAATGTTAACAGGATCGGTTGTGGACAATGTTCATATTATAGGTATGGAGGCGGTAAGTTATCAACAGTGTGGAGCTATTACTTCAGATATATATGCAAGTACAATAATGAATTCTTCTGCCCACAATATAAAAATAACTTCTACATCAGACGGCAATTATACACAATACATTGGAGGACTTGTCGGAAGACAGCGAAGCACAGCCATGAATAATATAACAATACTCAATTGTTATACCGATGGAGTGAATTTAAATATACTTTCTGCTGGAGACTGCGGTGGAGCTGGCGGGCTGTTAGGCTTTGCACGAGCTGGTGCCGAAATCAGACATGTTTATGCCATTAATGGATCTATAGATACGGCATATAAAAATGTAGGTGGATTAATTGGTGCTATAGACACTAATACAAACTATCAGTCAAGTTTATATTCCCTCAAGGACTTCTATGTAGATGTAGATATTACCTCTATCACTGAGAGGGTAGGCGGGGTAATGGGCTTTACAAATGTTAAGAACTCTGAAGATAATGTTAACGGCTTAGTACTAGGTAATGTATTTACTTCCAAGCCAAATGCCAATGATGTAAGTAGATACTTTGGACGTGGAGTATCACCCACACCATCTGCTATTAAGCTATATGGTTATGAATATTCATTATTAAACGGAATTCTTAACAAAGACAGTGAGCTTAAGACATATAATCAGCTTACCGATGTCAATACATATAGTCAGGGAGGAGCACTAGAGTGGGATAAGGATTTTGTAGTAGATACACAAAAGCTGTCTCAAGGTGTTATGCCAAAACTAAAAAAGGTGTCAGGTAATGAACTTGTTCCATACCAGGAGGATTATAAGCTAGAAAACAGCGAAATTAAAATATCGGAGGTTACAAGTAGACCTTATAGTTCAGGTAACCTATACATAGTAAAAATAGAAGCAACTCACAATGCTGACATAGTCATTACAGGAGCTAAGTTTAGTGGACTTAAGGCAGCAGATTTAGGAGGGCAGGGCCAAGCAGTAACAATACTAAAATCAGCAAATGGCACCACCCTGGAATATGTCCTTGATATTGAAGGTTACTATGATTGCTATTATCTTACTGGTATTGACTACGTAGAAAATGGTGAGGCAAAAAGCCAGACAATGAAATTAAGTGTTGGAATTCAGCCTCAGTATTTGCAGATAAGCTCAGCAAGCCAATGGAATAACCTGATGAGTGATGATAGTATTCGGGGCAAAAGGTACAATATTCAAATTATTGGAGACCTGGATTTCACACCATTCCGTGGTATTGCAGCCAGTGGAGTAATTATTAATAGCCTTATAGGCGATGATAAAAACAACTGGAAAACTATCAAGGGTATAAATATGACTAGCGGAGAATCCCTTGTTGAGGCTGCATATGGGGACATAAGCTACTTAAAGTTTGAAGACATCTCATTAACCAAGGATAAGCAAAATCATCCGGAGCCTACTAACGGTTTTGGTTTGTTTGGTACGGTTACTGGAGATATATACAATGTAGACTTCAATAATGTAAGTATCAATACATATAATAGCGCTTTTGTAGGTTTGGCTGCTATGGAATATGGTAATGCACACAATATTAATTTAAATAAAATATTTATAAAAACCACTTTCAATCCAGTGCCTACGAGAAGAGCTGCGGGGGGATTAACAGGTAGACTTTCTGGAGCTGGCTCGGTGTATGATGTTACAGCGCAAAACATGTCTGTTGAAGGTAGAGACTATGTTGGTGGAATTGTTGGTATGCAAGAGGATGGCAGAAACCTATGGAACATAACAATGCAAAACATAGTAGTATCTGCATTAAGTTCCAGCGCCACTGGCAACTATGTAGGCGGTATAGCGGGCTACGCTAATAGTGGCTCATTGGCAAATAAATACGGAAACAATTTAGTCAGACAGGCGGTTATTACAGGAAATCAATACGTTGGAGGAATAGAGGGAATAGGAAACATTACGGGAGATAATACATTAACCTCTCAACAAAATGATAATTACCTTACAAAAGCAGAAAATGTTTTTGTTGTGGGAACAGGCCCATTGATTGGGGGAATCGCTGGAGAAGGTGAGATTTATAGGGCAGAATTACGAAACTCAACTGTTTACGGGACTTATTATGTAGGAGGAATTACAGGTAACGGAGCTGTACAGGCAGCATCTAGCCTTGATTCTGTTATTGGGACGGTATTTGATCGCTCAAAAACCGATACTGGAAACAAGATATTCCAAAATGCAGTCGCTCAAAAGCAGGCTTACTACACGACATTGAAATCCAAAACAACAGATAGTGCAATAACTACGGTATACAATAAGGCTATTGAGATGCTTGGCTATCTAACTACAAGTACTAGAAATGCTTCATGGTCTACTACTAGCTTTTCAGGAAGCACAAATACAAGAGTAGGTGGTATCAGTGGAAGGACGCTCTCAGTATACAACAGTATTGCTTCAAATTGTAAAATAGGTGGATATGGAGCAATGAATGTGGGTGGAATTGTTGGTTTGGTTGAAGGATCAAGCTCAAATGTTTTGTGGCCGTATAGAGTGATTTCTTCAGGTACACAGAATTGTACTGTTGATGGAGCTGAGAATGTAGGTGGTGTAGCAGGATTCTATAATAGGGGGTACATGGAAAGCTGCTATAGTAATGCAGACGTTACTGCGTCTAGAAGTAGTGCTGGTGGGCTTATCGGAAGTGTTAAGGCTAATGGTCTTGGTAGTGTCAGTGAAACCCCGTATGCAAGCCACTTGTTCTTCGTAGGAACCGTAACGGCGCCTGATTATGCTGGTGGAATCATCGGAAGAATGCAGCAGGATTTATATAATATAAATGAAGGCTGGCTAATGGCAGGAAATGTAGTAGCTACAAATGCAAGCTCAAAGGGAGCCTACCACGTTAATAGACAGCTAGGTGATACTCGTAAAATAACAAAGGCAGGGTTATACAATAATAGTATTCTAACAATAAATAATGTTACAAAAAAGGGATCTGAACTAAGCCCACTTGAGCTGCTCGAAACTAGCATACTTGATACTGCTACTCTAAAAACTGAAAATGTATATACTACTCAGCTTGGATGGAGTGCAGGATTAGGTACAACTGCATCAAACTATACAACTAGGTATTGGATGTATAATGGTTTGGCCAACGGTTATATGCCGTATTTAGATTACGTTCCTACTAGGGTTTATGGCATGGACTACGGATACAAGGTAATGAAGTATCAGGAAGGGTACTTACCAGATGCAGTCAATACAACTAAAGCAGCAATTGATATAAATGGCAATTATATTTACAGATACGAGACCTACCAGGGAGGTGTGCCAGTTCCTGGGAGTGGCGCTACGATAATTAAAAAATCAATGTTGTTAAGAACTAATGCTGTTGATTTGCCACATGCTGAGTTCTACGCGGTTGATGCCGATAAGCTGAATATAGAATTTTCTTTAGAAAATCCTTCAGCTACTTTTACTGTTTCGGTAGCAGGACAGCAGGTGGTAAAAAACCCTATTGATAAGAGAACTTTTACGCTCAATTACGACTTTAAGAGAGAATTAGAAATTACAGTAAGCAATGGGGTAAGTGAACTTAAATATAATGTATACCCTGAGGATGTAAGACGTGACATTATGACCTGGAAATCGGATTATTACTATATTGCTGCTGAAGGAGTAAAGGGTAGTAGACCAGACATTAGTGGTGTTTTTGTGAATATATATAATGGAAAAATGCTTGATGGAAACGGAAATATTCTAGATGCAAAGACGGGTGAAAAACTTGGAACTATCACTGGTGTGAGTCTTAATGATCAAGCTTTACCGACATCAAGTATAGTTTATGATAATTGTAAAATAGAAACCTTTAAAAATTACTCATTAGTTGACGGTGTTCTAAGAGATAAGCTTAGATTGTATGTAAAAAATGGTGAACTATCAGCAATTTCATCAAATCTTCCGGCAATAATGGATAGCTTTATACTGGATAATTACAATGGTAATAGTTATTGTTCAGTACTAGGAACTGATGGAATAATTGTAGATATGACTGACAACGGATTAAATATGCCAAATGAAATCGAGAACAGTAGTATACAATATATGACTAATAACTTAAACACCACAAGCCATATTGTGCTGATAAGGTATAATGACGGGGCTGTTGCAGGCTTTAACTATATCACAGGAGAAATGCTTGATATAGAAAGTCCTCGAGGCGTTTCGGCTCAGGGATATTCTGCTACAGGAAAGAAGGAAAGGTCAACTAATTCACTGATGACAAACTTCTCATCAATGTATGTAGATGTAATGGCCTTTGAAGCGGATTTAGATGCGATAGGCTGGGCAGCCGTCAATGGTACAAACACTGATAATGGAACTGCGGTTTCGCCAAATGGAGGCACATTCAATGAAGATGCTGAGTCTGCTATGAAAATGTACCTCGAAGGCTCATTTATTATGGAGGATGGTTCACAAGCTGCTGATAGTGAAAAGTTGAAACAGATATCGGGTGGGGTGGCATCCGAAGTTAACGGACAGAACTCTCAAAACACAGATAATACACTATCAGGAGATACTTCAAACCTCCCAAGTGCAGATAACAATAGTATGTCAGGAATACCACCGAGCAACTTGATTAATGGGCAAAATTCTGATGCTATAAATCAGGCGACAATGACGAATGAAGCTGTATCTAAAGTGACTACTCAGGGAGCTATAACTGACGCATCTGAGATAAATACATTAGTTGAGAAAAGTCTGCAACCTGGAGGAGAATTGGAGGAGGCTTTTAATGCAGCTATTCTTAAGCTTGTTGATTTAGGAATTGATAGCAAACAGGCTAGCCAGATAGTTAAAGCTTCAATAATCAAGGCAGCAGAATTAGGAATGACAAATGACAGTATTAAGAGTCTGCTCGATAAAGCTGTACAGAATACAGTAGAACAGCTTAAAACCGGTAGTAAATTGGATACAGCGACTATAGTTGATGTTCTAGAGAAAGCTATGGACTATCAGGCAAAGGAAACTTCTGATAATTCAAAGATGGAAGCTAATATAACAGATGAATCAAGTAAACCAACTGAGAAAACCCAAGTTGATCAGAATAGATACATTCCAGTTTATGATGCTATTCAAGCAAGATATATTTTGTTTGACAAGAAGGATTTGCTTGATAAGAATGCAGACAAGATTGAATCGGTCAATGATAAGGTTGAAAAGTCGGGACATATGGTAAATTATCATCCAAAGCAAAAGGTAGACAAAGATAAACCGGATGATGCAAATATATATGGCTATTTGCTTGTGTTTGGTGCAATTGCTGGAATATCACTGCTTTTAGGCTATATGATTATCAATAGGCGCAAGGAGGCAAACCCATGAAAATCAAAATAATTGCAGCTATTTTAGTAGGTATTATTATAGCTTTAGCTGCTGGAATTGTAATATTTAATAGTGATATAAGCCAAGGAATTCTTGAAAAGAAATTCGTCGAGTCTCAGCTTCAGAATGCTACAGAGCAGGTTGCATCAAATATAAATATGAAGGTGTCAGGAGACCAAGATAAACTCCGCATTATGACAGGAATTTTAGCTAAAGAAAAGAATTTAGAAAGCTTTAAGAATGGAAATTTAAAAGAAGCACTTAAAGAAATAGCTCCTAGCTTGTCGTTTACTGATATAAATGTATGTAAAGTCGATGGTACGGCTTTTGATTTAGAGGGGAAGTCACTAAATACAAATTTTTGTCCATACTTCCAAAGGGCACTGCTTGGAGATACGACAACATCATTAACAAGGTTTTATCAGAACGATAAAGAATTAAAGGTTGTTTACACAGCTCCAATTTATAATGGCAAGACAGTAACTGGAGTGCTTCGCATAGCATTGGACCCTGAGGTAATACGCAAGTACATGGTTATAAATACTTTTAGAGGCAATGAGGAGGCATTTATCTTAAAAAGGGATGGATCAATACTGATGCATGTTGATGAAGATAAATCTTCAGAAGAAAACTTCCTCAATATAGCTAAAAATGAGAAGGTGGAAAAAACCGATCTATTGGACTTAGAGCAAGTCATAAAGCAGGGAAGAAGTATTTTGACAAAGCTCACATTTAATGGTGATGCTAAATATGTTAGCTATAAAGGAATAAAGGATGCCAGTGACTGGGGCGTGATGTTTACTATTTCTGAACAAAAGCTTCATACCTTATTCAAGGATGAAAGAGCAGCATCAAAAACACTTATAAATATATTGATGTTCATCTGTGTATTAGTATTTTCGTTATCGCTAATAGCCATCACCATCAGGGAGATTTTAAAAAGTAGCAAGATGGAATATTTAGCGTATTATGACAGTGGTACAGGAAGCATTAATTATAACAGGTTTAGAGTTGAAGCTACTGCTCTTATTAATAAAAATAAGAATTCTGGAGAAAGCTATGCTGTAATTCAAGTAGCAGTGGATAAGTATGATTATATCCGAGAGTTTTTTGGGATGCAGGAAAGTGAGAAGCTACTTAAAAATTTGGCCAAGAACATAAGTGCTTTTCTTAAGGATGGTGAATTATGTAGTAAGTCAAACACCAACTCATTTAACCTTCTGTTTAGATTCCATAATAAGGATGAGCTAACTGATCGAATCAGTTATATGAATTCTAGACTTTCGGGCACCGATGACAGTGACATAAAAAACAAAAAGTATGAAGTATTACTTCATTATGGAGTTTACTGTTTAACTAAAGAAGACACAGATATAGACTTAATAGTAGATAAAGCTGCAAGAGCACTAGCAGGTATTAAAGGGGACAGAAAGCAGCTGTATGAGTTTTATTCAAATGAGGTACAGAGTAAAGCTTTCGATGAAAACGAAATTGAGGCTAGAATGTTCACAGCCCTTGATGAGAAAGAATTTCTTGTTTATTTGCAGCCCAAATTCGATCTAAATACTGGGCGGCAAGTTGGAGCAGAAGCCCTTGTTAGATGGATGCATCCGGAAAAAGGTCTTATTTATCCTGGACGCTTTTTAGGGGTATTTGAAAAGAATGGCTTTATTGTAAAAATGGACATGTATATGCTTGATATAATGTGCAATTGGCTTAAAATATGGATGGGGAAGGGATATAGACCGCTTCCTTTATCTCTAAATATTTCGAGATTAAATCTTTTCGACGAGAATTTTGTCTCAAAGCTTATAGGCACACTGGAACAGTATGGAATACCGCCTCAGCTTATTAATCTTGAAATTGCTGAACAAGTTGTAACAGACAATATAGAAATACTTACTGCACTAATGTCGAGGTTGAAAAAATATGGATTTCTTATATCTATGGACGCCTTTGGAACAGGTACAGCCTCAATGAATACTCTATATCATGTTCCTGTAGATGAGCTGAAAATAGAGAGAAAATTCCTGCTGGGAGCTGAAAAGACAGACAGGGGTAAAAATGTAATAGGTAGTATAATTGAAATGGCTAAGAGACTTAACATCAAGGTGGTTTCAGAGGGTGTAGAAAACAAGGTCCAGGCTAAAATGCTTCAGGGACTTGGCTGTGATATGATACAGGGTTTTGCATTTTGTGAGCCTATGCCTATTAGAGAATATGAAAACTATACATATGGCCCAAGAGCGAGTCAAAATGTAATTTGGTAGCAATAGTATGGTAAGCCCATAAATATAGAAGTACATAAATATGGAACATAAACATGGAGGTACATAAACATAGAATTCCATATTTATGGAAGTACATAAATATGGAAAGAATATATATATGCTAGGGTAAGATTTTGCTTATTGATAAGTATATTGGACTAAGTTAAGATAATATATGATAAATTAACGTTCTGAGGGAAGTTATGCCTACTTTAATAAAAATTTTTGATATACTTCTTCAATATTACGGTAAAAGAAACTGGTGGCCTGCTCAGACACCTTATGAGATGATGGTAGGGGCTATACTAACACAGAATACTAATTGGACTAATGTAGAAAAGGCCCTTGAAAGTATGTGTGATTACCTAACCCCACAGTCAGTGCTTCAGCTGCCAAATGAAAAGCTTGCGAAGCTCATACACGCAAGTGGTTTTCATAACATGAAAGCTATCAAGCTAAAAGCACTTACTCAGTGGTATCAAAAGTATAATTTTGATTTGGAGTTAGTCAAGAAGCAAGAGGGACAATTCCTTAGAAATGAGTTGCTAACCGTAAAGGGAGTGGGCAAGGAGACTGCTGACTCCATATTAACCTATGCTTTAGATAAGCCTTTCTTTGTTATTGATACATATACAAAGAGGATACTTAATAGATTAGGGTTTGTTATCCCAAAGGAATATGATGAAATAAGAACTATGATAGAGAGTGAAGTACCCAGGGATTTATATATTTATAATGAATTTCATGCCCTTATTGTGCAACACGCTAAGGAGCATTGCAAAAAGAAACCTATTTGCGATAATTGTCCATTAGTGGAATTCTGCCAGAGGAAACTTGATTAGCGGGTGTATTTTTGAAGCTGTAAATATATATTTCGTATGGTCCTTGTGCTATTAAAGGAGAGATTTAAGTGATGAGCGATAAGCCAAATGGAAAGGCCGATGTTTTAAAAAGATTGAGAAGGATAGAGGGGCAGATAAAAGGTATCCAAAGGATGGTAGAGGAAGAACAGAGTTGTGTGGATATTATAACACAGGTATCTGCAGCAAAAGCTGCTATAAACAAGGCGGCTCTCCTTATTATGGAAATGCATTCACTTAGCTGTATAGAAAATGCAATATCTTCTGAGGATAAGGATGCAGCAGTTGAAGAGCTAATTAAGACCTTTAATAGGTTTATTAAGTTTTCGGAGTAAATATTATAGATATTTACTATCAAAGATATCAATAACAAAAACAGATTAATAGAATATGCTATCAATAGCAAAAGAAATCAATTTTAAAATACATCATTGAATAACACATGAATTAAAAACACACCAATTGAAAAAGAAACCAATTAATAAGAGGTGACACTGGTTCTAAACAGTATCACCTTTTTAATTGGGTTAAATGGATTGGGTTGTTTTTAGTAGTTTTATAGTTATGTTGAGTCAAGTAATAATGCTAGACAAACAGGTTTAGCCCAGAATCATTTGTTGTGGCTAGATAGGTAGCTACGCCACCTACTTCAACGTTATCAATCAACTCTTCTTTCTTAATACCCATTAAGTCCATTGACATGGAACAGGCTACTAATTTTACGCCCATATTTACTGCATTTTTTATCAAGGTATCAATATCGTCCACGTTCTTTTTTTTCATAATCTTTTTAATCATTCTAGGACCCATGCCACCCATGTGCATTTTGGAAAGTGGCAACTTTTCAGTATTACTTGGGAGCATAAAATCAAACATCTTTTCTAATAAATCTTTCTTTACACTTGGTCTGTTCTTGCGTTTTAGAATATTTAGCCCCCAGAAGGTAAAGAACATGGTCACCTGCTTGCCCATAGAAGCTGCTCCTGTTGCTATAATAAACGATGCAATTGCTTTATCCAAATCTTCACTGAATACAACCATGGTTGCACCCTCCTTGGCAGGACTTGTAGTACCGTTACCTAAGGAGACATTGT
>JAEZFR010000325.1 GCA_023417285.1 Bacillota bacterium | reverse complement strand
ATTTCTATGTCCTTAAAGGCGACCTCGAAAAAGCTCTTAAATTCAATCAAGAAGCTATGGAATACAATAATACCGGTGCTGTAATATTGGATAATATGGGTCAAACCTACTATTTGCTGGGTGAATACGAAAAAGCGGATGAAATATTTAAAAAGTTGATTGCATTGTCGCCAAAGTTCCCGGAAGCATACTATGACTATGCACTGGTACTGGAGAAGCTGGGAGACAAGGAGCATTGTATAGAAAATCTTAAAAACGCTTTGAATTACAAACCAAATTTCCTGTCGGGTGTTACAGTGGAGCAAATTGAGAATAAGCTGAAACAAGTTCAAGCAGAGTAAAATACAGTTTTAACTTCAAAAAAGTTTGTAACGTAAACCAACACAAAGGTTACGGCTACAAACTTTTTTATCTGTATTGTTTGCGACAAACCTATAATACTGATATTATTTCAATTATTTTTGCTTTCAAATTCTGGTATTTTCAATATCCTCCACTCATTATTCACTAATTTTAAATTAAATGTTACTTGAATGCTTTCAGATTCTGTATATGTTTCTTTAATTGAATTGGCTTGCCTTTCAAATATGCTGCTACCATTAAAACAACTAATATTTCCATTCGCCTCATAAGTCATGTCATATGCTACTGTAACAGTTATATAGGATACAAATGGGATTTTATAAATTGACATTATGTCTACGGATTTAATATTAAATTCCTTTATGGCTCCTAACTTTCCTAATCTTTTCTCGAGACCAATTTTATACATTTCGCATAAATTGATTTTTCGTTCCTTGTTGTAATTATTTAATACATAATTTCTCTCGTAAAAATCATTAAATTCCTGTTCCTTTTCTGCTATCAACTTTTTCTGTACATTAATATTGTAAGTATCATAATCAAGTGGTAAATTATTTACACTTTCTGTGTACTGTATATAGGTTTTAATAAATTTGATACTATCAGACTTATTCATAAAAAATATAAGCTGATCGATAATAATATAAACTATCAGTACAGATATTAATAATAGTATGCTAAAAATAATGATTTTCTTTTTTTTAGAGTATTTCTTCAGTAACAATACAGTCATCCCCCAAACTTCTATCTATGCATATGATACCATCAGCTATCTCTATAATTCTTTTGCAATAGCCTGCTATTTTATTATCATGTGTAACAATAATAACAGTGACACCTTTTTTATTTAAATCAACTAACAATCCCATAATCTCATCAGCAGTTTTGCTGTCAAGCGCCCCTGTAGGTTCATCGGCTAAAATAATTGACGGAGAATTTACAAGAGCTCTGGCAAGAGCCACCCTTTGCTTCTGTCCACCTGACATTGTGCCAACTTTTTGAGTTTCTAATTCTCCAACACCAACCATTGCCAGCGCTGCCCGAGCCGTTGTTTTCATTTTAGTTAAGGGCGTTTTGCCAAAAAACAATGGCGTCATAACATTCTGTAATGCAGTTTCATCGTTTAATAGTGCAAAATCCTGAAGAAGGATTCCTATCCTCTCATTTCTGAATTTAGAAAGCCTTCCTTCTGACAATTTATTAATTTGCGTATTGCCAAAAAAGTAACTACCTTCAGTACTGTTATCTATACACCCGATGATATGCATCAATGTTGATTTCCCAGCCCCGGATGTACCCATTATTGCTATCATTTCGCCTTCCTTTATTTCTAAATTTATATTATTTAATGCAGTTAACTCGTTAGGCATACCAATATTGTACTTTTTTGTAACTCCGTTTAATTTAACCATTATATTCGCTCCTTAACTTATTCTTAACATATCAATAGGTTTATTTCTTTTTAATAAAAAGAAGGGTATAATGAAACTACAGACACGGCGATACTTGAAATACAAACTATTAATAAACTTTTATCATTCAGAATAAAAAGTGTACTTTCTATTCTTCCAGTACGACGTGTATTAAAATAATGTAAAATTCCTATGAAAAGCAATCCTGAAAGTACAAAATAAAGCAAGGAGTATATTCCGGTTACTAAAATAGCCCGCCATTTTGTACATCCCGTTATGTAGTAAATTTTAAATTGATTCATGTTTTTTAATGTAGTAAGCATACACATAGATATAATCCCGCATGAGGACACTGAAAACAACATAATAATAAAAGGTAGTAGTAGTGACATGAGATGCGATATTTCTTTTTGCTCATCATTAATTAGTTCAGTGTCTGTTTTTGTATATGCGATAGATATTTCCTTTCTTAATTCATTAATTTTATCTTCTGGACATGATTTATCAAGGTATATGAAAACATTTCCATAAGGTACACTTGATATACCGGCTTTTGATAGAGAAGTAACTATAAATAAACCAGTTTCAGTCTGACTTTTATATAAAAGCGATAAAGGTAATTCTATATTCAGTGCAGTTATATTTAACGATAATACCTTCTCAGGCTTCGATAAAATACCTGTAACTATATAGCTTATTTCTTTTTTTACGTTATCTTGTTCCGTAGGTATGTATGCAGTAATTATATCTCCTATTTTATATTTGTTTGATAAATATCCGCCGATAACGCAAGGTTCATAACCATTTATTTTTTGAACATCAAACCATTTTCCCTTTGATAATGGATACTTAATAGCTTTTTTAGATTCATCGTCCATCATAAAAATATTCACTGCTTTATCTTTACTTGCATCTTTGTTTAGAGACCCAAAACCTCTTCGAATATTGGAAATACCTATAACCCATTTAAATCTTTTTGTTTTTTCTTTTAAGGTATCAGCAAGCTTGTCTGCATTTGTTTCCCTATTTTGATTCATGCAATATATTATTCTATAACTGCTATTTTTAAAAGTATTCATAATATTTGTGTTATTTATTGACATGTTTATCACAACGACTAATATGACAGAAATACATGCTAATTCCACAATAAGTATCGAATTTAAAAACTTATTTTTTTTAAACATCTTCATAGCCAGCAAAAATGTCTTCAAATCATCACCTCATATTTCAATTTATTTGTCGGAAACTACAATAATTTTTGGTTTGCTATTAATGATTTTTTAAATACACTTATTAAAAATGGTGTTATTGCAAGTATAATAATTGATAAGAACGATATATATATTACTAAGCAGTTGGAAATTGTTATAGATGTTTGACTAAATATACTTACATTTGTTTTTTTAAGTATCAATAATACAATTAAACTAATAAAATATGATATAGTAAAAAGAAAAGCCATCTGAAAAAATAATAACAATATACTCTTTAAGCGTGAACAACCACAAATACGAAGTAAAATATAATCCTTTCTTGATTTCTCAATCATATACTTATATAAAAAAGTAAAGTTGAAAATTGCTATTAGTCCTATAAAAATACTGGATACAAGAGGTATAAATAAACTGGTAATAACTTTCTCGGGTATAGATTCCGGTAATATAACCTTTATATTCTTAATATTTGTTTCTAAATACTTCTTTAGCATCTCTTTTTGTTTATCTGAAGTACTATCGGGTAAAATTATATCAAAAGCAGATAGAGTTAAAAACTTAAGTCCTGTAGTGTATGGTATTTCATCAAGATAATAATACTTTCGAATTCCTTTTACTTTAAAGTTTTTATTTATAATAACCATATTGTCTCCAATGCTATATTGCTCAACATTGGGATTATATCTATTATCCGCATTTCTAGGAATAACCACATAGCTACCTTTTTGAATGTCCTCAAGTGAAATAGGAGATCCAAACACATCCTTGGAAAATTTATTCGGATATAAATAACCTACAAGCTGTCTGTTATTTGTATTATCCATGAAAAACATAGAAATATTTTCTACATCTGAAATATTATTATTCTTAATAATATTTACAACATTATTTATAATCTGTTTATCAAGCTTACATTTTTTCAAATCAGTTTTTATTGTACGCATGCTTGTATATTGAGATACGTAATTTGCTCTAGTATTAATTATCGTTGTGAAAAAAAAGTGTAAGCAAAAATAGTAATTATTTGTACTACAATAAACAGTATAAAAACTAAACGATTTTTTTTATATAATGATACTATTCTATCTATTAATATATATATTTTTTTAAGCATAATACACTCCCAAGCATATGATTAATAATAAATAAGCAAAAATAAATAGGCAATATTACGATGCCTATTTATTTTTGAATCTTATTTATTTTGCTACAAAAACAAAGCACACGATCTCTTAAAAATATGTATACCTAAAACTTAATTAGTAACCTTCAAATATAGATCCTTATAAACGCTAGCAGATCTACTAGTTCCATTATATATGCGTGCTAAGGAATGACCGGTAGCAGTATCATGGCTTGATATATAACCCATAGATCCTACACTGTCCATTTGCTCGGACCAATCATATAAAGTTCCAGCTCCGTCTGCAAAATCTATTTCAGCAGACGCATCTTTTGATAAATAATAACATAGTTCTCATATTTTGTAAAATTCATATTGTTTCATTTTGTTAGATGGGGGAGTTAAAGATAAGCACTTGTAATTGATTGAAATGCAAGTAAATGTACATCCATCAATCATAAAAGTTACATACGAATATAAGGGAATCAACTGAGACAAGCAGATAGAAAACCGTAAATTATCAATACGTTGCAAAATAGATCATCCATTGCTCATTGTTAAAAAGCGGTTTAGATATAGAGAATCACATGAATCAATTCCAAGTACTATTTGCCAGTGCAAACCTTGTCATGTGTTTTATAACTGAGCGAAGCAAGGACTTTTAAATGGCATAACTGCGCCATTTTTTAGGAAATATACCCTAAAAGTGGGATATGTAAATCAAAAAATATCTTGAATTCTAAGTGGATACATTAAAAGAGTTCCCTAGCATACCAGTAATTCAACGAATGGAATAATCGTTTCCGTATTCTTGTTTGATGTTTTTACCTACCAAACCAGCGGTCCGGTTAAATTCTTCCTGTGATGCTCTCATATTTTATCTTCATACTTTGTAAAAAGTATAAACATGATTTTGGCATAATTTATCCAAAATATTTAATTCAACTTCCTCTTAAAAGCTGAATTCCAGCATGGATTCCAAAATCTTTTTATGGCCTTTTTCATTGGGATGAATACCATCTGCACAAATCTGTGTACCGTAGTTCTTACTTAGCAAAAAGCTTTCTCTGATATCTATCATTTTGCAGTCCATTTGGCGTGAAACCCACTCTACTGCATTGTTATAAGCTTCCTGCCAGCGGTATATCCTTGCCACATCACCCAACCAGTGAAGTATATTTTCCTTGTTTAACCCTTTTGAAATCCAGTTAAAATATCTCT
>JAEZFR010000244.1 GCA_023417285.1 Bacillota bacterium | reverse complement strand
GTTTTATGGAACTGTCGTGTTGCCCTTCGTGGGATTGGAAGTACTGAAAAGAATAGAGATGCTGTTATAGGGTTAGTGTTTTTAAAGTTTGCAGGGGACAAGTTTAAAAGACGAAGAGCAGAATTATTGGAGCAATATGGGGATATACCAACTTTCCTTGAAAAAGTATCGTTCTATAATGCTGTAAATGTATATTATTTAAAAGAAACTGCACGTTGGTCTTATATTGTTAAAAACGCAAGTGCTAATGATATTGCAGTTATTCTAGATCAAGCGATGGCAGATATTGAAGAAAGTAATACTCCATTAAAAGGAGCTTTACCAATTAATCTTTTTGCTACGCTCGGAGCAAGCAAAGAGGCTATAAAAAATCTAATAGACGAAGTAAATAAAATAGATGAGAAGCGTTTTCATGAAGATGATTTGATTGGTCGAGTATATGAATATTTTCTTCAGGTATATGCTGCTGCTGGAACAAAGGAAGATGGTGAATTTTATACCCCTGCTTCAGCAGTTAAACTGATTGCAGAAATGATTGAACCTTATTCTGGCACTGTATATGACCCCTGTTGCGGTTCAGGAGGTATGTTCGTTCAATCCCTAAAGTTTGTAGATCGTCATAATGGCAATCGACAGAACGTTTCAATTCTGGGACAAGAGAGCAATCCCGACACATGGCGTCTCTGTAAAATGAATCTTGCTATCCGTGGTATTGCGCATAACCTTGGTGAAAAAAGTGCTTCAACATTTACCGAGGATTTACACAAAGACAAAAAAGTTGATTATATTATGGCTAATCCGCCTTTTAATTTAAAAGGTTGGCGTGGTGAAGATCAACTTACTGACGATCCTCGTTTTAAAGGCTTTTCAACACCACCTGTAGCAAATGCAAACTACGCATGGATTCTTCATATGATTTCAAAATTGGATGTAAACCATGGTGTGGCAGGTTTTCTACTTGCAAATGGTGCATTAAATGCTGACAGTGTCGAGTATGAAATCAGAAAAGAATTGCTTGAACAAGATAAGGTTGAAGCCATTATTGTTCTACCTCGTGATATGTTCTATACCACAGATATTTCTGTAACTTTATGGATTGTTAATATGAATAAAAAAGCTTGCACTTCAGGTGGCAGACAACTTCGTGACCGTACAAATGAGGTACTATTTATGGATTTGCGCCGTTGGGATGGTAACATTGAAGAAATTGTGATTGATAAAGGGAAGAAAAAGAAAAAAACTGTTCTTACTGATGATCAGATTTCGAAAATAAAGAAAGTATATAGCAATTGGCAAAGTGCAGATACATCATTATATAAAAATGAACCAGAGTTTTGTAAATCTGTATCCCTTGATGGAGAGAATGGAATTCGTGCTAATAACTATTCTCTTGCACCAAGTAAATACATCGAGTTCATTGACCACGACTTAGAAATTGACTATGAAAAAGAGATGGCACGTATTCAAGCTGAAATGCGTGAAGTGATGAAGGCTGAAAAGAAATCACAAACCATGCTTGAAGGGGCGTTCAGGGGGATTGGTTATGGGATTGACTAAATTCAAACTTGGAGAGTTAATACAATTATCCACGGAAACAAATAGCGAACTTGAATATGGCGTTGATGATGTTCGTGGTATATCAATTAAAAAAATGTTTATTGATACAAAGGCAGATATGACCGGAGTGTCTTTAAAACCTTATTCTTTAGTAAAACCAGATAGTTTTGCTTATGTAACTATAACATCGAGGAATGGTGGAAAGATAAGCATTGCCCATAACGATACAACGGATACTTATATTGTTTCTTCCTCATATGTTGTGTTCAATGTTAGTAAATCTGACATATTGTCATCAGACTATTTATTTTTGTATTTTAACCGTCCTGAGTTTGATAGGTATTCTCGTTTTAACTCTTGGGGGTCAGCCCGTGAAGCTTTTTCATGGGATGATATGTGTGATATTGATATTGAACTACCACCGTTACCAATTCAGCAAAAGTATGTTGACATATACAATGCAATGCTTGTAAATCAGAGAGCCTATGAAACAGGTCTTGAGGATTTGAGATTAACTTGTGAAATCGAAATAGATAAAATTAAGCATACTGCTAAAAAAATTCCAACAGGGAAACTGCTAGAGAACGTTGATATTCGAAATGCTGATGGCACTATTACAGGTGTTCAAGGTATCAACATTACAAAGAATTTTATGCCATCAGTTGCAAGTGTAGCAGAAGGAAGTCTTAAGAATTATAAAGTCGTCCAAAAGGGGCAATTTGCGTACAGCTCAATGCAGACAGGCAGAGATGAATGTATTCGAATTGCTCTGCTGAAAGAGGACGAACCGATTATTGTTTCACCCGCTTATTCTGTTTTGCAAGTTAAAAAAGATGATATACTTGCTGAATATATAATGATGTGGTTTTCACGCAGTGAAAGCGACAGATATGGTTGGTTTGCCAGTGATGGCAGTATTAGAGCAAACTTGGACTTGGATAGGTTCTACGAAATTGATGTACCTGTTCCGAATATTAAAGTACAGGAAGCTATCGTCGGAATTTATAACGCCTATCTAATGCGACGTGATATAAATGAAAAGTTAAAAAGTCAAATTAAAGACTTGTGTCCAATATTGATTAAGGGGGCTCTGGAGGAGGCAAATACGTAAAGGAGGATTAAAAATGAGTTTATACACAGAACGTCACGGATTAAGAAAGCCAATTGCACGTACGGGTAAAATGTCAAAAGAAGTTTACACTTTGCTATTAAATGTATGCCAAAAATACTATAAGAATCTAACCCATATCTTTAAACTTCAGCAGCATTGTTCTTTTGTGGATCAGTATTATATTGAATTTAACCGTAGTCAATTTGAAAATAGATTGGCTATAAAAATTCCAAATATTTTTAGAGATGAGCATGGTCATATAGCTGCTCCACAAAATAATGATGATTACGACCAATATTCACTAATTGACTTTATAGAATATGTTGCTCAAAATATAAAGGATATTTCTGAAGGATGGAATAATGATAGTTATAAAAATTACTGGTATATTCATTGTTTGGATACAACAAATATTTTTGTTGATTACCGAAATGAAATAAATGAAATATTTGTAGAGTCTGGGGTGTTGTTTACTTTAACCACAGAAAAGATCATTGAACGAATTGTAGAAAATAGCCCTTTGTCAGCAGAAATAGAAGCGCAAATTCAACAAATTTCTGAGGTTGGGACAAGAGAATTGATGAAAGATGCTATTGCATTATATAAAACACCAAATCCAGCAGCTCGCCAAGATTCAGTCGAAAAAATATGGGATGCCTTTGAACGACTGAAAACTTATTATACTAATCTTGACAAAAAGGCTTCTGCAACCAAAGTGGTAAATGATATGGGCAATGGGAAGTCTGAATTTATTACAGTTTTTGATGCTGAATTTAGGGCGCTAAAGGACATTGGTAATAATTTTAGAATCCGTCATCATGAGACAAATAAAATTGATATTACAGATAATCGTCATTACGATTACTTTTTTAACCGCTGTTTGTCGTTAATTGCTTTAGCAATTCAATATTTACAATAAAAGGAGGGATTAAGTTGGATTATATCTTTGAAAAAGGAAAATTTACTGAAGATGAGCTTGAACAGGCCATAATTACGCTTTTCGAACAACAAGGCTATACTTATGTCCAGGGGGAGGGTCTTCATAGAAAGTATGAGGATATCCTTCTTATTGATGACCTACGTGCATTTATAGCTGATCGTTATGCATCTGAAAGTTTGAGTGAAGCCGAGATTCAGAAAATTATTAATCGTCTTAATCTCATTCCTTCTACACCACTTTATAACGGAAACCGCGAGACATTTTTACTTGTAAACGAGGGTTTTGACTTGGTACGTGATGATATTAGCCAGGTCGCGTTACATGTAGACTACATTGACTTTGATGAACCAAGTAATAATATTTTTAAGGTTGTTAATCAGTATTCTGTTCAAGGAGAGCGTTTGCGTCGCCCGGACCTACTTATGTTTATAAACGGTATTCCTATTGCTATTTGTGAGTTCAAAACAGCGATCGAAGAAGATACTACCATCCATGATGCATGGGAACAGGTTACAATCCGCTATAAAAGGGATATCCCGAAATTAATGAAGTATTTTTTTCTTTCTGTTATTAGTGATGGATCCAATACAAAACTCGGAAGTATTTTCACACCATACAAGTTTTATTACTCGTGGAATAAAGCAAACGATCAAGATAAAGTTTCAAATGGCATAAGCTCTCTGCTCACCATGATTGAAGGTGCTTTTGCAAAAGAACGGGTTACTAAAATTCTTAGAGACTATATTTTCTATCCAGATGATAGTAAGAAGGATGAAGCTATAGTTTGCCGTTATCCGCAGTTCTTTGCTGCGCACAAAATGATTGATAACATCAAAGTACATATGCGCCCGGACGGCGATGGAAAAGGTGGCACATATTTTGGTGCCACAGGTTGCGGTAAAACATATACAATGCTGTTTTTATCTCGCCTTATTGCTCTACGAGATAATGAAGCATTTAACAATCCAACAATAGTTATTCTGGAAGACCGTGAGGATTTGGATACACAAACATCTGAATTATTTGTAACGGCGAAAAAGTATTTACATGAAAATGATGTTCGAAGCATTGAAAGCCGTGAGGACATGGAAAAGACGCTGCGAGATAAACCAAGCGGCGGTATTTACATTACCACAATACAAAAATTTTGTGAAAAAACTGGACTACTCTCTGACCGGAGCAATATTATTTGTATTTCTGATGAGGCGCATAGAACTCAAACTGGCACTGGTGCGAAGTTGAAGAAAACTGATAAAGGTATATTTACCACCTTTGGATTTGCAAAGTACCTGCGTGACAGTTTTCCTAAAGCTACATACTGTGGTTTTACAGGAACTCCAATAGATGAAACAATAGCTGTCTTTGGTGAGGTTGTCGATAGTTATACAATGAAAGAGTCTAGTGATGATGGTATAACGGTTCGCATTGCTTATGAACCACGTCTTGCGCGAGTAATTGTATCTGACGAACAGGCAAAAGAAATTCAAAAGTATTATGACAAGTGCATAGCTGAAGGCTCTAATCCGGAGCAGGTTGAAGAAAGCAAACGCGCTATGAGTTCTATGGCAGCTATACTCGGTCATCCTGATAGGATTAAAAAGTTGGCTGCGGATCTGGTGGCTCATTATGAATCACTCTGTACAGAAAAGCCAGAAATTGTGCAGAAAGCAATGATTGTATGCGCAGACCGACCGTTGGCATTTAAAGTTTTAAAGGCCATAGAAGCTGTTCGCCCTGACTGGTTCGTGGCAGGCAAAGCTGAAAATGAATCAAATCTGACAAAGGATCAGTTAGATAAACTTGTAGCTTTGCCAAAAATCAATTTGGTTGCTACACAAGGCCAGAATGACGAAAAAGAACTGTTTGATTTATGTGGCACAAAAGAACATCGTAAGATGTTGGACAAACAGTTTAAGAATAATGATTCAAACTTTAAAATTGCGATTGTTGTTGATATGTGGATTACAGGATTTGATGTTCCGTCCCTGGCTGTCATGTATATCGACAAACCACTTCAAAAGCATACCCTCATTCAGACGATTTCCCGCGTAAATCGTGTATTTGATGGTAAGGATAAAGGTTTAATTGTGGACTACATCGGAATTAAAAATGACATGATGATAGCTGTCAAGAAATATGGTGGTCCTCAAGAAAACCCGATTGATGAACTTAATATTTCATTGTCTGTATTACGTAACCATTTGGCGTTAATAGATGAGCTTCTTTCAAGTTTTGATTCTACGATGTTCCATCATGGGAAACCGATTCAAAGACTTAAATGCTTAAATGCTGCCGCAGAATATGTGCAAACCAGTAAAGATATGCAAACACGTTTCATGGGCTTATCTCGCAGATTAAAAGGTGCGTACCATATTTGCTTTCCTTCAGGTGAATTGACTGATCAAGAAACTGCGAAAGCACAATTCTATCTAGCTATTCGTTCAATCATTTATAAGCAGACAAAGGGGGATGCTCCAGATGCCGAAATCATGAATAACGTTGTAGAAGAAATGGTACGAGAAGCTATAACTTGCACTGGAATAGAAAACATAGTTGATGAGCATAAGTCAGTCGATTTGTTTAGCGATGATTTCCTTGCTGAGCTTGATAATGTAAATCTTCCAATTACAAAGTTTAATGCACTGTTGAAGCTTTTACGCAAAGCTATTTCAGCTTATGGGCGTACCAATAAAGTCAAGGCCATTGAATTTGATGAGCGATTGAAAGAAGTTGTTGATGCTTATAACAGCCGTGATAAGCTGGTATTTACAAGTGAGGTTGTTTCGGACTTCGTTAATGATTTGTCTGAACAATTGCTCAAGATAATGAAAGACTTGCAAGATGATAAGTCTTCATTTGAGAAACTTGGAATAACATATGAAGAAAAGGCTTTTTACGATATTCTCGTAAAAGTTCGTGACGATCATGGGTTTCCATATGAGGATGAAAAATGTCTTGTTCTTGCTAAAAAGATAAAAGAGCTCGTTGACGATAAAGCGCAATTTGCAGATTGGTCGACTCGTGATGATATAAAGAATCAACTCAACATGGACCTTACAGTGCTTCTTTACAAAAACGGTTATCCTCCTGAATGGGATGAAGAAGTATTCGAAAAGGTTATGGAGCAAGCCGAGAATTTTAAGAAATATAGTGATTAAAATGTATCGGAGGGCGCTTTGAAAACGGAGGTAGCTTTTGATTAATGAATTAACAAAGGGCATAAATAGCAGAGTCTTTGACCGGATCTTTAAAGAGGTTCTTCATTCGGAGAATCTTGGCTGTATTGCTACCGATATCATCAGCTATTGATTTGGGTTCTATTCCAGCAGAGCTGATTGGTTGCTTTAATTAATTTTTTACCAGAGTGACGAGAACGCTATTTTCAGAGCTCTTGGTGTTGAGTAAGGGGGACGTAATGGATAATACAGCTGAAAAACATATTTGGGGTATTCATACAAAGGATGATAACCTGTTTCTCCAAAATGACGTAATAGCTATTGGCTGGAGAAATATGGGTGATTTAAGTAAGTTAGAAAGTAGCCGTGATGCCTACAAAGAACATTATACAAAGATCTATCCAGATGCCAAGAAAGGCTCTGTCGGAAATGCTGCTGGTATGCTTTATCGCTTTGCTTGTGAAGTACAAGTTGGAGACTATATTGTTTATCCGTCTAAGATAGATCGTCAGATAAATATAGGTATCGTTGAAGGCACTTACATTTACAAACCGGATGTAACAGAATATGTACAACAACGCAATGTAAAATGGCTAAAACATCTTCCGAGAACAGCTTTTTCACAGGGAGCTTTGTACGAGATTGGTTCTGCGATGTCCTTTTTTGCCGTGAAAAACTATGCAGACGAGTTTATTGCTGCACTTGATCAAGGATTTAAAAAGACCACTTTATCAACTGACGGTGATGAAGACGAAAGTGTTGGAGCGACTGCTGAAGAAATCGTTGAAACTACCAAGGACTTTATATTAAAGGAACTTAGTAAGCATTTAAAAGGTTATGAACTTGAAGGATTTGTAGCAGACCTTTTAAAAGCTATGGGATATCGCACATTCGTTTCAGCACAGGGGGGAGATAGTGGTATCGATATTACAGCCTATAAAGATGAGCTTCCACCAAGGATTCTAGTACAGGTTAAGAGTCAGGATGGTGATATCAAGGAATCTACAATACAGTCACTCAAAGGCGCAATGCGTGAAGGTGATTATGGATTATTTGTTACCCTGTCTAATTACACTAAAAATGCTCAAAAGTATCTGGAAAGCACACCAATTATTCGTGGCATAAACGGAACAGAGCTCGTAGACTTGATTCTGAAATACTACGAAGACTTAAGCGAGAAATATAGAAAAATGATTCCTTTGAAGATGGTTTACATACCAGTGGAAAAGGAGGAGTAGTTCTCAATGATAAATAGATTAAAAAAGTGTGCTCTTTGTGGCGTAGAGTCAGAATTGGAACTGAGTCACATTGTACCTAAAATGGCGGTTCGTACATTAAAGAAGACTTCGATTGGAAATATACGAAATACGGATAATCCTAATATGACAGTGCAAGATAGTGAAAAGCATTATATGCTGTGCGGAGAATGCGAAGATCTTTTTAGTGAATATGAAACTTACTTTGCTAATTTGATGTTTCATCCATATCTAAAGAGTGAGAAGATAAAGTTTGATTATGATGAAAGGTTGTTTTACTTTCTTACATCTGTCAGTTGGAGAAGTTTATATTGGGACTTACTCGACTTCGTTGAAAATCATGTAGTAGGTATTGAAGCACTAGAATGTCTGCTAAAGGCTGAAAAAATAATGCACGATTATCTGTTACACAAAAGGGCTGATATTGAGCATATTGAAAACCACATATACTTATTTGATGATATAAAGG
>JAEZFR010000193.1 GCA_023417285.1 Bacillota bacterium | reverse complement strand
AGTGAAGCGATGATATTCTTTTTACATTCGCTCATTGAATTTTTTCTTTTTGCCATAAAAAAAGCCTCCTATGATATTTTGATTTTATCATAGAAAGCTTAATTTACAGAATTTATTTCACAGACTCCTCAAGCGGAATATAATCCACTTCCTCCGAAAGCTTACCGGCATTATTAATATAAAACTCAGTAAATGCTTTCACTTGTTCATCTTCAAACTTTTTCTTACTAACATATATAAATAGTGGTCTCGAAAGAGGTGCATAGGATTTATTCTTAATTGTATCAAATGTTGGCTCAACTGGCCCTTTTCCGGCGTCTACCTTTAGAGCCTTAAGCTTATCATTATTCTCCTCGTAGTATGAGAAGCCGAAATATCCCATTGCATATTTGTCACCGGCTACACCCTGTACAAGTACGTTATCATCTTCGCTGGGTGTAAAGTCAGTTCTTGATTCTTTTGCCTTTTTATTGATTGCTTCTGTGAAATATTCAAATGTTCCAGAATCAGTACCTGGACCATAAAGCTTTATTGGCTCAGCTGGCCAGGCCGAATTGACATCTTTCCAAGTTTTAACCGTACTGTCTTTTTTCCATATCTTATTTAACTCATCAATTGTAATACTGTCAGCCCAAGTGTTATCTTTATTTACTACTACAGTAATACCATCATATGCTATCTCAAACTCTATGTAGTCTATTCCGTTTGCCTTTGCCTTATCCTTTTCCTCCTGCTTTATAGGTCTGGAGGCATCACAGATATCAATCTCACCAGCAACAAATTTCTTCATTCCACCTCCGGTACCTGCCATGGCTACTGATACTTCTACATTTGGCTGAACTTTCTTGAATTCTTCTGCTACTGCCATTGTTATTGGATATACAGTGCTTGAACCATCAATAACGACCTTCCCTTTCAACTTTGAACTCTCACTACTTAAAGTCTCACTAGCTGTTCCACAAGCTGCCAAAGATGCCATAATAGATATACTCACTATAAAAACTAAAGCTTTTTTAATAGATTTACCTTTCATTTGATACATTCCTCCTCGTACATTAATAATCTTGATAGTATTAGTATAATAAAGGAATATAAAGGAAATATTGGCTTAAGGTTAATAAATGTAAATAGTGTATTAAAAGAACTTAACATGTTAGAAAGGAATCAGCTCAAAGCTTATTACTATAAAAAGCTCTATGGTATCAGTTGAAAGCTTTTACTATAAAAAGCTCTATGGTATTACTCCAAATTTTTCTGATACCTATTCCTTAATATAATAGCTATTGAATTTGTGAGCAATAAAACTGCCAATAACACTATAATCCCTGCAGCGGCAAGATTCTTGAAGTCTTCCTTTGGTAGCCCCATCCAGTAATATATTTGCAGCGGCAAAGCAGTAAATACAGAGAATAAACCATTGGGAAAATTTAAATCTGGAAGTTTGGAGACATAGGTTGCTGCTCCTACCATCAATAAAGGAGCACTCTCTCCCAATGCCCTTGATACTGCCAGTATAACTCCTGTAGAGATTCCAGGCAACGCTGTAGGAATCACCACCCTACTAATGGTTTGCCATTTTGTTGCTCCCAGAGCATACGACCCATGCCTCAAATACTGTGGAACTGCTTTGATTGCCTCTTGAGATGCAACTATCACTATTGGAAGTACTACCAAGGTCATTGTCATAGCCCCTGCTAATATGCTTTTACCTACTCCTAAAAACTTCACAAATACTACCAAGCCTAATAAGCCATATACAATTGATGGAGTACCTGAAAGATTTGATATGTTTATTTTTATAAATGTGGTCAGCCTATTATTCTTTGCATACTCTTCGAGGTAAATCGCTGTTCCAAGCCCTATTGGCACTGCAAATATAATTGTAAGCAGTATTATGTAGACACTTCCAACAATACTGGGTAGTAAACCTGCTTTTTTTGCAAATCTTGAGGGAAAATCGGAAAAGAAATGGCTAGATAGATAGGGTATACCCCTTATCATTATGTCTATTATAAGTATGCCCAGAATAATTATCCCTATCATTGTTATTCCTAGTATAATACCATGGAATGCTTTGTCCTTTGCCCTTCTAAGGCTTATATTACTCATATTTATTCCCTCCTTATAATGACTTTCATTTACTTGTGTTAACTCGTTGAAATCCCCTCATAATTACTTCAATTCGCTTGTGTTAACTCGTTGAAATCCCCCAATAATTACTTCCATTTACTTGTTAACTCTTTAAAATCCCCTAATAATTACTTCCATTTGCTTGTGCTAACTCTTTAAAATCCCCCAATAATTACTTCCATTTGCTTGAGTTAACTCGTTAAATCTCCTAATATTCTTTTCTATATCTCTTTACAATGGAACTTGAGATTATATTCAATACCAAAGTTAATGCAAACAAAAGCAATCCCACCGCAAAAAGTGCGTAGTATCCCGTTGTCCCGTGAGGATTATCTCCCTGACTAGCTTGAACTATAAAGGACGTCATTGTTTGAACACTTTCTAGAGGGTTAAAGGTAAGATTAGGTCTTGCGCCTGCTGCGATTGTTACAATCATTGTTTCTCCAATTGCTCGGGAGATAGCCAGCACGAATGAAGCAGATATGCCTGAGATGGCAGCCGGCACAACAACCCCAAGAGACATCTCCATTTTTGTAGAGCCCAGAGCAAGAGCACCATGCCGGATGCTGTCTGGCACTGAGCGCAATGCATCCTCGCTGAGTGATGATACCAGTGGAATTGTCATTATACCAATTGCAATGCTGGCGCTCAGTGCATTGAATACCTCTGTCGTAGAGAAGATATTCTTTATAGCAGGTGTTATTAATGTCAGTGCAAAATAGCCAAATACTATAGACGGTATTCCTGCTAATATCTCAAGAACGGGCTTAACTATTTTACGAATTGTCTTATTTGCATACTCACTTAAGTAAATTGCAGTAAACAAACCTATTGGAATTGAAATGACTGCAGAAATAATACTTATAACCATAGTTCCCGTGATTAGTGGTAGTACACCAAACTTAGGCTCGCTGAACAATGGTGTCCATTGTGTACCAAATAAGAATTCTATTAGAGTTACTTTTTCAAAAAAACCTGCTGAGTCTTTAATTAGCGAAATTATTATTCCCAAGGTTGTTATAACAGTAATAAAGGTAAAAAGTAGCAATATGTATTTAACGATAATATTTGTCATATTCTTTCTCTTGGTGATTTGCTTAACATTAAACTGTGTGTTAGTTTTTATTGGCATACAGGTTTGATTAATACCATTCATATGCATTACCTCCTTATTTAAGGTAATAATATCATTTACATTAATAAGTAAAAAAGTTAACTTGTGTTAAGCTATTGTTAATACTATAGAAGTATTAATGATTTAACATTAACTTTACAAAAACTTAAACACCCATTAAAAATAAATTGTTAGCATAAAATATGTAAAATTACGAATAGGGGTATAAATAATGGCAAATGAAACTAAGATTTTTACCAAAAACCTAAACTTGTTCTATGGGGACTTTCAGGCATTGAAGAATATTTCAATTGATATCCCCCACAACAAGGTTACCGCTTTTATCGGTCCTTCAGGCTGCGGTAAATCTACCTTTTTAAAAACACTTAACAGAATGAATGATCTAGTACCATCAGTTAGGATTGATGGAGAGGTTTATTTGGACAATTTGAATGTATATAAGGAATATGATATAGTAGAGCTAAGAAAAAACGTTGGTATGGTTTTCCAAAAGCCTAATCCCTTCCCAATGTCCATATATGACAATATAGCATACGGACCTAGAATTCACGGAATCAAGTCCAAGGCAAAGCTGGACGAAATCGTTGAAAAAAGTCTTAGAAATAGTGCTATTTGGGACGAGGTTAAGGATAGATTAAAGAAGGACGCCCTCGGTCTTTCGGGTGGACAGCAGCAAAGACTGTGTATTGCGAGAGTACTAGCTGTGGAGCCTGAAGTAGTATTGATGGATGAACCCACCTCTGCACTTGATCCTATTTCAACTCTCAAGATAGAAGACCTGATAGAAGAGCTTAAGGAGAAATATACCATTATTATTGTTACTCACAATATGCAGCAGGCTGCTAGAATTTCGGATATGACAGCTTTCTTTTTAAACGGTGAGATAGTTGAATATGATAGTACTGAGAAGCTATTTAGCAATCCAAAAGACAAGAGAACAGAGGATTATATTACTGGAAGGTTTGGATAAGCAAATAGAGCATTTTTGCCGGTATATTTTGATAAACGAATAGAACACTACATCGGTATATTTCGATAAGCAAATAGAACACTACGTCGATAGAATGGGATAATAAATATTACTTTGAAAGGTAGAATATTATGGTTAGAACATCATTTGATAAAGAACTAGAATTATTACACGAATTAATGATAAAAATGGCCGGTCTAGTTGAGGAAGCTATCGAGAAATCGATTAGTTCGTTTAAAAAACAGGATATTGAACTCGCTAGATTAGTTTATGAAAATGATGACGCTATTGACGAATTAGAGGGCAAGATTGAAAAGATATGCCTCAATCTGATTGCCAGACAACAGCCTTTAGCAAAGGATTTAAGAAATATCAGTACTGCTCTTAAAATAATTACAGACATGGAAAGAATAGCTGACCATGCGTCAGATATCGCTGAACTGGTTATAAGAATGGCTGATATGAAATACGTTAAGCCAATAACCGATATACCTCATATGGCTGAATTAGCAAAGAAGATGGTTATTAGATCCATTGATGCTTACACAAAACAAGATATTGACATAGCAAGAGAGGTTTGTGATAGCGATGATGAGGTGGATAATTTATTTTCAAAGATTGTGTTAGAATTGATCAATATAATGAAAAACGCACCTAATACGGTTGAGCAGGCTACCGACCTTATGTTTATTGTAAAATATCTCGAAAGAATTGGGGACCATGCCACTAATATAGCTGAGTGGGTAGTATTTAATGTAACTGGTGAGCATGATCATTTAGCTAGAGTAAACGATGTTGATAAGAGCTAATCCATTTTGAGATTTAAGGGGGGTTTTTATGTCAAAGCAAGTAATCTATATAGTTGAAGATGATTTGCATATTCAACAGCTTATAAAATATAATTTGGATGCAAATGGCTTTAAGGTTTCAGTGTTTGATTCGGGAGAAGAACTTCTCTCCCATTGTTCTGACAATACTCCTGATTTATTCATTTTAGACATAATGCTACCTGGCATCGATGGTTTAGAGGTATGTAGAAATCTAAAGCAAAATTCTAGTACCAAAAACATACCTATCATAATGCTGACAGCAAAAAGTGAAGAATTTGACAAGGTACTTGGTCTTGAGTTAGGCGCTGATGATTATATTACAAAGCCCTTTAGTATCAGAGAAATGCTTGCACGCGTAAAAGCACTGTTTCGCAGAGTGCATACTGTCTCTGAGCCTAACCAGGATATAATTTCACATGGGGATATTACTATCGATTGTACCCGTCGTGAAGTATACAAGGGTGAAAAGCTAATAGAAATGCCACTAAAAGAATTTGAACTTCTCAAAATGCTTATGACTAACAAGGGCAAAGTTTTATCACGGGAGCATCTGTTAGATAAAATTTGGGGATTTGATTATTATGGTGAAACCAGAACAGTAGATGTTCACATACGTTATTTAAGGCAAAAGATTGAAGATAATGATGAAAGCCCGGAACTAATTGAAACAATCCGTGGCATCGGTTATAAGTTTACAGACAAAGTAATATCAAAATAAATACTTAAATATAGATTTTGGGGACTATTATATGGTCTCCAATTTTTGTATAATATTCTATAAATATTTTTTTCGCTGGAGGATAAGATAACAGATGAAAAACAGGATAATCAGATTCTCTACCATTCTTGTAGCAATTGGTATTATAGTGACAGCAATCTTTACTTCTGCACTTGCGCGTTACTTCTATAAGTACGAAGCCCAGAGCAACATCAGTAATATTGCTTCCTTACTGGTATATCAGCTTGAAAATGATTATAAAAATTATAGGTTTATCGACTATGATAGCCTTTCTAAGACATACGCCAAAACAATTAATGAGCGAAATGGTGGTATCAACAAATATAATCTTTCCTCAGTAAGAATAACCATTATTGACTATGATGGAGTAGTACTAGGTGAATCAGATGCCAACGCCAAGGACATGGTTAATCATCTTGACAGAAAAGAAATACAAGCGGCTATATCCGGTAAAGAAGGTGCTTCTCAGAGAACCAGTAATACTCTTGGGTATACATACATTTATGTAGCTATTCCAGTAAAGGACATGGGTATTATTGTTAGAGTATCTATTCCTCTAAATAAGCTCAATTCAATAAATATAGCATTTTTATGCTACACTTTAATTGGTCTGCTTGTAGGTTTACTTTTTACTATACTACTTGCGGTAAAGCTATCCCATATTATTATAGACCCGATTTATAAGCTAATCAGTATTTCAAAAGAAATATCTATGGGAAACTACAAGAAGAGAGTAGACATTAATTCTAATGATGAAATTGGGCAATTAGCAGCAACCTTTAATGAGATGGCAGATAAGCTTGACTCTACCTTAAGCGATGTAATGAATAAAAATATACGTGTTGATACCGTTATAAATAGCATGAGCAGTGGAATTATCGCAGTTGACAATAAGGGTAAAATAATCCTTATTAATACTATTGCATGCAATATTTTCGGTGTTCACCATGGTCCTGCTATTATAGGAAAAAATATTGGAGATATTACTAGAAACATAAAAATAAACTCCTATATGAATGAAACGATAAATAAAAATGTACAGCTAATTGAAGAGCTGTCTCTTTCTACTAGTTCAAGCTCAGAAAAGATATATAGAATATACACCAGCCCAATCAAGTCCTTAGAGCCTGGCAACCTCAACTCTGGTGGAATTATTGCTTTAAATGATATTACAGCTCTAAAAAAGTTAGAGCAAATGAGAACAGAGTTTGTTTCCAATGTATCACACGAGCTTAAAACACCGCTTACGTCCATCAGAGGTTTTGTTGAAACCTTGAAAAACGGTGCTATTGAGGACACTGAGATTGCAGTTCCCTTTCTTGATATTATTGATATTGAAGCTGAAAGGCTATATATCCTTATAAATGATATTTTACAGCTGTCCGAAATTGAAGCCATGAGAAAGGATGAAAATGTCTCACAACACTATTTAAGAGATATTCTCTCTGAGGTAATGTTAATACTTGAGAATGCTGCAAGCAAAAAAAATATTAAGTTAGAGGTTGATTGCGATGAAGATATAGTAATTATTGCTAATAAGGATAGAATAAAGCAGATGCTCATAAACTTGATTGACAATGCAATAAAATATAATTTTGAAAATGGTACTGTATTTATAAATGCTGCAAAAGTCTCAGGAAAACTGGTTATTTCGATTAAAGATACCGGCATTGGAATTCCAGAGGCCCACCAAAGCAGAATTTTTGAAAGATTCCATCGAGTTGACAAGGGAAGATCAAGAAATATGGGCGGTACAGGGCTTGGACTTTCTATAGTGAAGCACATAGTAAACCTGTATAGTGGGGATATAAGAGTAATAAGTGAGCCGGGGAAAGGCTCAGAATTTATAATACAGCTCCCTCTTTAATGGGAGCTGCATTTATTTTATATACCAGTTATATG
>JAEZFR010000024.1 GCA_023417285.1 Bacillota bacterium | reverse complement strand
GCTTTATCCTTACCATTCTGGATCTTTGCAACCTTCTCAATCAGTCTTCCAATTGCATCAGGACAAGATAATACCTTCAAGCCCTGCTGGCGAATAGTAGATGGGCACCTAATACCCTTAAGCTGCTCAACTATTGACTTAACATCAATGCCTGAACGCAGTGCCACAGAAACCAATCTGCTTGTTGCCTCAGACTGGGATGGGCAACCTCCTGCACGTCCGGTATTGGTAAATACCTCGCAGATTCCGTTTTTATCGTAATTAACTGTAATATATAGATTTCCACAGCCTATTCTAACCTTCTCTGTAAAGCCAGTAGTGATATCTGGGCGTGGTCTAGGAGCTACCTTAGCAAATTGCTCATCAGAATCAGCCTGGTCATTGGCTTGGTTCTGAGCAGCATAGATCTGTGCGGCATTCTGTTGCTGATGTGCAGCTTCTTGTCCTGAATGTCCATCAGCCTGCTCCTTGCCCTTTACCTGACCGATATTTAATACCTGCAAATCACGGCTTCCATCTCTATAAATAGTTACACCCTTACAGCCTGTCTTGTATGCAAGAGTAAACACCTCTCTGACATCGTCAGTAGTTGCTTCATGACTTAGGTTAACCGTCTTTGATACAGCGTTGTCAGTGAATTTCTGAAAAGCTGCCTGCATTTTTACATGCCATTCAGGTGACACGTCATGAGCTGTAACAAATATATCCTGAATGTGCTTTGGAACCTCGTCTATTCCCTTTACAGTTCCTAGCTTAGCAATCTTTTTCATAAGCTCCTCGGAATAAAAACCTTCTGCCAGAGCATATTCCTTAAATACAGGATTTACCTCTACCAACTCATTATTATCCATAACGTTTCTAATATATGAAATTGCAAATATAGGCTCAATACCACTTGATACACCAGCTATAAGGCTGAGTGTTCCAGTAGGAGCAATAGTGGTAGTTGTAGCATTTCTCAATCTAATATCATCTTTGTAAAAGATACTGTCTTCAAAATATGGGAAAACGCCGCGCTTCTCAGCTAGCTGCAATGAAGCTCTCTTTGCAGTACTTTGAATAAATGACATAACTTCTTCTGCCAATGTTAAGGCTTTCTCAGAGTTATAAGGAATAGCTAGCTTACAAAGCATATCCGCCCATCCCATTATACCAAGACCTATTTTTCTTGTTCCTCGTGTCATCTTATCTATTTCTGGCAAAGGATATTTATTTACTTCTATTACGTTGTCCAAGAAATGAACAGCATCTGCTACTGTAACTTCTAAACGTTTATAATCTATAGCATCGCCATCTTTATTCAACATATTGAGCAGATTAATAGATCCAAGATTACAAGCCTCATATGGAAGCAATGGCTGCTCGCCGCAAGGATTTGTGCTTTCAATCTCTCCAAGTGCTGGAGTAACATTATCTCTATTTAGTCTATCCAAGAAGATAATGCCTGGCTCACCATTCTTCCAAGCCATGTCAACTATGATTTGAAAAACTTCTCTTGCATTCATAGTTCCCACTGCAAGGTTTGATTTTGGATCAATTAGCTGGTAGTCTTCATCATTGTCTACCGCTCTCATGAAGTCCTCAGTAATACCTACGCTAAGGTTAAAATTAGTTATTTCCTTGTTATCCTTTTTACAGGATATGAACTCCAAAATGTCGGGGTGATCTATTCTCAGAATACCCATATTGGCACCCCTACGAGTACCTCCCTGCTTAACAGCTTCAGTTGCAGCATTAAATACCTTCATAAAGCTTACAGGACCTGATGCTACACCTCCAGTAGAGTTAACTGTAGAACCCTTGGCACGTAATCTGGTGAAACTAAAGCCCGTTCCTCCTCCGCTCTTATGAATAAGTGCTGCGTTTTTTATGGTCTCGAATATTCCTTCCATAGTGTCTTCAACCGGAAGTACAAAACATGCACTTAATTGACCTAACGGCCTACCTGCATTCATAAGTGTTGGTGAATTTGGTAAAAAATCTAGATTTACCATCATGTCATAAAACTTTTGCTCGATTTTTGACAATTCTGCTTCACTAACACTGCTGGCATCGGCTGCTGAAACTGCTTTTGCAACCCTTCTAAATAAGCCATCACAGTCCTCTAAAAGAGTACCATTCTCGTCTCTTTCTAAATACCTTTTTTCTAATACCTTTTTCGCGTTATCTGATAACTTCATCTTACGTCATCCCCCAAAACTATATATTGTGTCTCATTCATTATCATTACCACTATATATTGTATCATTTGACATGGTCCTGTCAATACTCAATAAGTCCCTATTTTTTTATTTCCATAAGACTATACTTGTTATACCCGCTTTATAGACTGCTAAAGCATTAAAATTATTTATGCTTCAAGCTATATAACCATAAGGTTAAAATATCTTCAAGTAACATCTCCTAAAGGGCATATCTTCTAAAAAGTCAAATCTCCTCAATGTTCATTCCTAGAAGGCCAAGTCCCCTAAAGGCTCAAAAATGCTTCCTTCCAAGTAAAAGCATAATTAATCAGCTTGTTTTACCTGGAGGAAGCACCTAATGTCGTGGCAA
>JAEZFR010000273.1 GCA_023417285.1 Bacillota bacterium | reverse complement strand
ATTAAAAGGAGGAGAGTCCATGCGAAGAAAAGATCGTGAAATAACCAGTCTCGAAGATATTAATAGTATTATAAGTAAGGTAAAGGTATGCCATCTTGCTATGGTAGATAAAGGCTTTCCATATGTTATACCCTTGAACTTTGGTTATACATTACAAGATGATTTGCTTACTATATATTTTCATAGTGCTAAAGCTGGGCGAAAAATTGATGTTTTAAAAGAAAACAACTCAGTATGCTTTGAAATATCATATGAAGGAGAATTAGGCATGCACCAAAATCCTTGCGAGTATGTTTTCTATTATGAAAGCGTAATAGGGTTTGGAAAAGTCGAGTTTGTTGAAAATGTACAAGAGAAATGTGAAGCACTCACACTATTGATGAAGCACCAATCAAACAAGGACTTTGTTTTTACAAAAGAACAAGCTGACAGTGTATGTGTATTCAAGGTTGAATCAAAGGATTATGTCGGTAAGAAAAAGTCTAATCCCAATGCCGTTAAGAATAGTATAGGATAATAAAACGTATGATACATATCTAAGTGCAAGTTAAAAATAAGGAGCAATTAAGGATGCTGAGATTAAGACCATATAAGGAATGTGATGCAGAGCATATAGTAAAATGGATTAAGGACGAGTATACTTTCAGAAGATGGTGCGCCGACAAATTTGAGAGCTACCCTATTACAGCTGAGGACCTGAAAAATCACTATAGAGAAAAGTGTAATAATGATGGATACTACCAGATGACAGCCTTTGATGAAACAGGGATTGCTGGTCATTTAATAATGAGGTTCCTTGATGAAGCTAAAAAGATATTGAGATTTGGGTTTATTATTATTGATGATGAGAAGCGTGGAAAAGGGTATGGAAAAGAACTTGTAGTTTTAGCCTTAAAGTATGCATTTGACATTCTAAAGGTTGAAAAAGTTACACTTGGAGTTTTTGACAATAACCCTAATGCAATTCAATGCTATAAATCTGTTGGTTTCAAAGAAACTGGTAAGTTGGAGCAATACCAGCTTATTGACCAAAACTGGAAGTGTATTGATATGGAGTATTCACCATTGGTGTAGCCTTTATGATATACCAGTTTGAGTTGCGCCAGAAAAAGCGAAAAGAAAAACACAGTGGACATTAGGTGAGTGTCATAAAAATACTTTGTGAACCACCAAAAATGCGGGTATGAGGCGGACAGTTACGGCTATCCGCCTTTAGCTATGCCTTAAATTGCTTGAAATTTCCTCTGCATACCGAGTTTCAGTATGTGTTGTGTTCCTATTAATATAATTTGTTTTCGTTGCCGTCCTTATCCTTCCGAAAGCCCAGAAAGAGTGCAGGGAAAGCGTTCCACGGTTTTCTCAGGGTTTTGTTATAAATCCCTACTGCCTGTCTGTATACGCTTTGGCTTCTCTTCAGGATATCCTGTGCCTCTTTTCCCTTTGAGCCGTCACCGACATTAACGCATTTCTCCCCACAGGCGGTGAGCTGACTTCTTGCCGCCTCCACCATCTTTTGTTTTGCATAAAGCTCTTTTCGCACCACCCAAAACCACAGTACTATAAAGGCCGTGGTGCTGAGCGTGGCAATCAAATAGGGTATTGCTGTCTGCAAATAATCACCGCCTTTGCTCCTAAAATTTTCATAGTAAGATACAAAGTATTGTAGCATATTTTGATTAAAAATACGGGACATTAGACTGAACGACGTGTTATTCTGCCTGAATGATTAAATCAAGGTGGTAAATGTAAAAAATTACGGTATTATTTATTTGGATTAATACTATTTTACAAGTTTATCTATGGAGATGTCACATTGAATATTGCCCTTTTATCTATGGAGGTGTCATATTGAAGATTGCCTTGACCCTCGGTTCACAATTTGTCTTTATGACTCGTATTTAGTTAGATTTTTTATAAAAAAATATTGATAGTATTATTACATTGAGTTATAATAGGATAAATTTGGAGGTAAATTATGGATAATATTATTAAAAAGATATTTTTAAGTTTAGGAGCCGACGTTTGCGGTATAGCTAATATTGAGTCTTTTCATGAGGCGCCTCAAAACTTTAATCCCAAAGATATATACAGTAACTGCAAATCGGTAATTGTATTTGGTAAAATTATTCCAAGAGGTACAGCATTGATAAATCCACGAATTATATATCACCATTACAATAATATATGCAAGGACGTGCTCGACAAAATTGCATTCAGTGCGTCAAATGAAGTTGAACGAATTTTTAACGCAATTGCTGTTCCTGTGCCTTCAGACGGTCCGTATGACTATTGGGATGCAGACCAGCGTGAGGGGAAGGGCATTATATCAATGAAGCATGCTGCGGTACTGGCTGGTTTAGGATACATAGGCAAGAACCATTTACTTACCAACAGCAAGCATGGCAATATGCTAAATATAGGAGCAGTGCTTACAAATTTAACTTTACCTTCTGATAAACGAGTACAAAATATGTGTATAGATGGTTGTTCTCAATGTATAGACAATTGTCCAGTAGGTGCAATTTCTGAAAAAGGAGTTAATCAGAAGCTTTGCAGACAGTATGCATATGAAACTAATTCCAGAGGCTTTGAAGTCACTAATTGTAACAATTGCAGAGTTAAATGTCCTATGGCATTGGGTGAGAGAATATTGACGGTCAAGAAGGATGTTTAGAAAGGAATGTATGATGTGTTTTTATACAACATACAAGGCTGATTATGAAGGTTGAGCTAAATTCTATCGGGAAAGTTAGAAATGATATTGAATACCAAAAGG
>JAEZFR010000271.1 GCA_023417285.1 Bacillota bacterium | reverse complement strand
TGCCACTGACCAGGTAAATGCCACTGACCAGGTAAATGCCACTGACCAGGTAAATGCCACTGACCAGGTAAATGCCACTGACCAGGTAAATGCCTTTGGCCTGGTGAAAACCAGTCGCCCGCACCTTCAACCCACTTATATGGCTGAAGGTGCGGGCGACTACATAAATTTATTAAACATGTACTCAATATTTATTTGTTGTTTGCATCAAGAACACAATCTATTGCTAGAACAGTAGCGACAGCCATAACCTCATTTATGCCGTCCTTAATATCCAATTCATAGCTATCCCCCCATGTAAACCAAGCCTTACTTATATTTACAATAGGATTAAATCCATCACTAATGGTATACGTATGTGACCATACATCTCCACTAACTGTCCAGTCTATTCCCCGCAGAAAGTATTTGGGCTTAAAAAAGCTGAACTCCTTTACAACCTCTACAGCAAGATTACCATTTATGTATACTTCAAATCTAGGAAGAAAAGTCATTAGTCTTTGTTTAACAAAGGCTACCTCTACTTGATTGGAGTCATAAATATGTAGCTTATGGCCAAGAGATAAAAATTCACCTTCTACATAATACCTATCATACTCATTTTCATCCTTTATAGTGAACTGATCTTTAAAAGAAAAAAGCTTTTGCTTCATGTAAAGCCTCATACCCTCATCATCCCCCTTTAGAATCTGATTATAATAAACATTATTCCAAATTACAACGCATATTCCATTTTTTGCTTAAATTTGTTTGCGTACTGTCTTGTATTCATCATTAAATTGAAAATAAGGGCAGTCTATAAATGAGTCCGAAATAAATTTGTGCATTTCATCTTCATCTAAGTCAATTTCACATTTATAATAGCAAAGATCTTCATCATAAATATAGTTAAAACAGCATTCACAGTTTGATTTCATGTTTTTTGCCTCCACTCAATCCCAATTTTATTTATATGCTTAATGAATGTCAACACAAAAATGAATAAGGGGCCTTAGCAATATGAATCCCCCAAAATTTAGACAATAAAGCTAATTCTAGAGGGCAGTCATTGTAAGCCCCTCTTAATTTTAATTTATATTGTATTTATACAAACATTTACTCTCTCTATGTCTATACATTTCTTACGCAAGATTCATTCCATATCTTCTAATCTTACGGGTAGAGGTCTTTTCAAGCTCCTCTGACAGAACCTCAATAATTCTAATATGCTTATAGCTAGGCAGCTTTTTATTGATTTCCTCAATTATGGATTTAACTGCTGCATGAATCTCCTCCTCATTTGGTAAATGTCCAACCTTTTGTATTATGTTATCCAGATTTGGAAGAACCTTCGCTTTCACGCATACCTCATCATCCTTACCTTTTGCTGCAAGCACCAACACTTCACTCACATCTTCATATTCCTTTAAGCGAGTTTCAATCTCTTCGGGATAAATATTTTTGCCGTTACTGGTTACAATTACATTCTTTAATCTACCCTTAATATATAGGTAACCATCTTCGTCCATACATCCTAAGTCACCTGTATGGAAGTATCCATCTCTCATAACCCTTGCAGTTGCTTCCTCATCACGGTAATATCCGAGCATTATATTATCTCCGCGAGCAATAATTTCACCAACTCCAGAGCTGTCGGGGTTATCTATCTTTATCTCCACACCAGGGATAGCTATACCCGTAGAGTTAGCATTGAGATAAAAATCGTTATTACCAGCAAGAAGCGGTGAGCATTCAGTTAATCCGTAGCCTTGCAGAGTTCTTATTCCAAGTGCTAGATAGTCCTCTACTAGTTTTGGTGCTAAATCAGCAGCTCCAACTATAAATACTCTCAGCTTACCACCAAGAGATTTTCTTACCTTCTGGCAGATAGCATACTTTATAAAAAATGGTACTTTATTTAGAGCCTCAGAAAATGAATAGTCCTCAAAGTATTGCTTATAGCGTGCAGGACATTGCTTTGCAACAGTTTTTCTTATACGCTTCATAACCATCTCCAATAAAGCTGGTACAACAACAAGTACTGTTGGTTGATATTCAGTCATATTCTGTGGAATTTTGGTAAGACCATCTGCATATGAGATACAAGAGCCTCTTGAGAACATTAAAAGGTTATTTAGAGTGCATTCATAGGTGTGGTGTAATGGCAAAATTGATAAGGTTTTATCGTCAGGTCTTATTTTAACCATACGTACTGTTTGATAAATATTAGATAAAATATTTTTTTGTGATAAGCAAACTCCTTTAGATTTAGCAGTAGTTCCAGACGTAAATATTAAGACCTTCATTTCATCGTCCTTGGGTTGATAAGTATCAATCCTTGAATCTATCTCACCCGAGAAACCGCTGATTATATCATCTATGTTTTGCAAGGAAATCAGTTCTACATTGTCACTACAAAATGGACTAAGTTTATTTAGTATATCTTCATCAGCCAAAACAGCAGTACATTCCGCTGCAACAATAAAACTATTAATATCCTCTGCGTTTAACTCTTTATCCATTGGAACAGCAACACCAATAGTAGCTGCACACAAATAGCTTATAGCCCAGCTACTGCTATTCTTACCTACGATACCTATCTTCTTCCCCCAGTGCCCTCTTTCAATCAATTCCGAAGATAAAATCCTGAACTGTTCTTTTAGCTGTGCATAAGTAACATACTTATACTTTCCGTCCTTTTCTTTCAATTGGAAAGCAGGACGTGATGCAAATTTATCAGCGCTTTGATAAATTAACTCTCGAAAACTGCCTATTAGCTTTTCATTGTATAACTTTTTCTCAAACTTTTCATACAACGTCTTTTTCTTCATAGATTACCACCCCATTAGTAAATGTTCACTTTCTTTTATTTTTTTGCTTTTTTATGTTAATATTTTTTTGTTATTTTCATTTATTTATATTGCTATTTTATCTATTATTTTGGAAACTTTATTCAATTTTTAGAACAACAGTAACCGTAGTTCCCTTATCAATTTCGCTTTCTATGTAAACCTTGCCCCCGTAGAGCGTTACAATCCTTTTAACTAGTGCCAATCCTAAGCCATTACCTTTCCCGTTATGAGAGTGTTCTCCTTGAAAAAACTTGTCAAATGCATGTTTTCTAATTTCCTTTGTCATACCTAACCCGCTGTCTGTCACTGCAACAACTACACTTTTTTCAACAACACTACACATAATGGAGAGAGTACCATTTATGCAAGAAAATTTTATGGCATTGTCTATTAGATTGCTCCAAACCTGAGCCAACAAACCTTTATTTCCAAAGAAAACAATGTCGTCCAGATTTAAGTCTATATTTATATTCTTTTCTTCCCATCTGTCTTGATAATCCAGAAGTACATAGCGGATTTGTTCATCTAACTGAAAATGCTCTTTTTGCATCACAATTTCCTGGTTCTCGAGCCTTGATAAAGAAAGGATACTTTGAGTAAGATTTGTAAGTCTATGAGTATTTTCTAGTATTTTATTTATATACTTTTTTTGTTCTTCTCGTGAAAGAGTGTCATCCTGCAATAACATTGTAAAACCTTCAATTGCTGCTAATGGAGTCTTAAACTCATGCGAAACGTTGTTAACAAAATCATTTTGAAGTGTCTCGGTATTGGATAACTCTTTAACCATTATATTAAAATTTTGTGATATTTCTCTTATCTCATTTGCAACACTATTCTCTTCAAGTCTAACGTTGAAGTCACCCTTGGCTACTTTTTTTGTTGCATCATTAATCTTCATAATAGGACTTAGTATTCGCTTTGAAGTGTATGATGAAATCACC
>JAEZFR010000557.1 GCA_023417285.1 Bacillota bacterium | reverse complement strand
CATCAACAAGGTTAAAGACTCTCTCAAGGGTACTGATATAGAAGCAATAAAGAAGGCTTCAGAAGAGCTTCAGCAAGCGTTCTATGAAATATCTTCAAAGATTTATCAGCAGGCAGGCGGACAAGGTGCACCTGGTGCAGATCCTGGAGCAGCAGGCTTTGGTGGCGGAGCTCCAAACGATGGTCCACAGGATAATGTTTATGATGCTGATTACAAAGTAGTTGACGAAGATAAATAATTGTTTAATAATGTATAGGGGCGCTAAGCCCCTGTACGTTTCTTTTTGAATTTATATAAAATACGCCAAAGCTATTTAATACTACTTTGCAAATGAAGTAAAGCAGTATAGTTCTTAACTATTAGCTCTGGCTTATTTTGGGTTTATGTTCTTTTGCAAATTAGACGGGAGTTGAATAAAATGGCAGATAAAAGAGATTACTATGAGGTACTGGGAATTCAAAAAGGTGCTTCAGAAGCTGAATTAAAAAAAGCATATAGAGCTATGGCAAAGAAATATCATCCTGATGTAAATCCAGGCGATAAATCTGCTGAAGCTAACTTTAAAGAAGTAAATGAGGCTTATGAAGTGCTCAGTGATCCAGAAAAACGTAGTAGATATGACCAATTCGGACATGCAGGTACAGATCCAAACGGCTTCGGAGGCTTTAATGGAGGCGGTTTTGGAGGAGGCTTTGGTGGCTTCGATGTTGGGGATATATTTGAATCGTTTTTTGGAGGTTCTGCATTTGGCGGTGGCGGTAGAGGCCGTGCCAAAAATGGCCCTCAAAAGGGAGCAGATCTAAAGTATTCCATGGAGATATCCTTTGAGGAAGCTGCTTTTGGTGTAGAAAAAGAAGTGACTATCAGCAAAATGGAATCCTGTACAAAATGTGGAGGCTCAGGTGCCAAGCCAGGCACATCAGCTAGCACCTGTAGCAGATGTAATGGCTCAGGTCAGGTACAGACAAAGCAAAATACTCCATTTGGGCAGTTTGTAAGCAGTAAAACCTGTGACGCTTGTCGTGGAGAGGGTAAAATTATTACCGACCCATGTCCTGCATGTAATGGAAAGGGTAAACTGAGAAATAATGTTAAGAAGACAATAAACATTCCTGCAGGAATTGATGATGGACAGACTATCTCACTAAGGGGTGAAGGTGACCCTGGTACAAAGGGCGGCCCAAACGGTGACCTATTTATAAATATTAAGGTAAGAAGTCATTCTCTATTTAAGAGACAGGGTAATGATGTAATGTGTGATGTGCCAATAACCTTTACACAAGCAGCTTTAGGTGCTGAAATTGAAGTTCCTACCATTGATGGTAGGGTAAAATATACCGTGCCAGAGGGAACTCAGACAGGGGACGTTTTTAGACTTAAAGGTAAGGGAATTCCTTTCCTAAGGGGCAGTGGTCGAGGTGACCAGTATGTTAAGGTTGGTATCGAAGTGCCAAAGAAGCTAAATGAAAAGCAAAAGGAGCTGCTCAGGCAATTCGCTGAGATTAGCGGAGATGAAACACATGAACAGAGAAAAGGCTTCTTTGATAAGATGAAAGATGCATTTAAATAAAGATGCATTTAAATAAAGTAGCAGATTTGACAGCAATTATATTGCTGTCAAAATTTGGCGGCAGGTGCTTGTTTAATCACTTGTTTTTTCAAGAATACGGAGGAACTCTTTAAAATGAAATGGTATGAGATTCGAGTTAGTACTACTGCAGAGTCAAGTGATGCAGTATCAGATATGCTCACAACAATGGGAGCGGGCGGAGTTGCAATTAAAGATCCGTTTGATATTAGAAAAGAGCTTGAAAACCCAAATACTTTAGATTACGCGGATGATGAATTCTTAGAGGCTTTGGGTGAGGATGTTATAATTGAAGCTTATTTTGAAGAGAGCAATGATATCACCCAACTGCTAAAAGATATAAACAAGGGACTTGAAAATATTTCCCAGTTTCTTGAGTTAGGTAAGGGCTTATTAGGTTATGGAGAGGTGGACGATGAAGATTGGTCCACTGCTTGGAAAAAGTATTACAAACCTTTTCAGCTTACTGATAGAGTGGTAATAAAGCCAAGCTGGGAGGAGTATGAGTCCAAGCCCGGTGATATTATTATTGAAATGGACCCTGGTATGGCATTTGGAACAGGAACACATGAGACAACAAAGATGTGTTCTGTTCTTCTTGATAAATACGTAACTGAGGGCACTAAAATACTTGATGTTGGATGCGGTACTGGAATACTATCTATCATTGCATCAAAGGTAGGTGCTAAAAGCGTTGAAGCCATTGATATTGATGAGGTAGCAGTTAGGGTGGCGAAGGAAAATGTTCAGATAAATCACGAACAGGACAAGATAAAAATTTTTAAAGGTATTCTTTCTGATATAGAAAAAGGCAAAAATGCATATGACATAATTGTAGCAAATATTATTGCCAACGTAATTATTGACTTGTCTTCTGATATACCTTATTATTTAGAAAAGAAGGGGTTGTTTATTACTTCGGGAATTATTAAAGAGCGTAAGCAAGATGTAATAGATGCTTGTATTAGTAGTAGATTATCTCTAATCGAATCACTTGAAATGGGTGAATGGGTGGCGATGGTGTTCAAATGTCCAGATACTTTATAGACGAATCTCAGATTAACAACAATAGTATCAGCATAATAGGAGAAGACTATCAGCACCTTAAACGGGTTCTTCGTGTTAATGTGGGTGAAAGCATCAATGTGTGCTGCAACGGGTATGAATATACCGCTAATATTTCAGAAATAGCGGACGGTAGCATTAGAGCTGAGATTGTAAGCAAAGCTGCTGTTACTTCTGAACCTGCTATTGAGATCACTCTTTATCAGGGTTTACCAAAGCAGGATAAACTAGAATTAGTTATTCAAAAATGTGTTGAGATAGGCGTAAGTAAAATAGTGCCTGTTATTACCCGCAGATGTGTTTCCAAAATCAATTCTGAGAAGGATAAAAAAAGCAAAACCCAAAGATGGCAGAAAATTGCCTACGAAGCGGCAAAACAAAGCAATAGAGGAACGGTTCCAAAAGTGCTTGAGCCAATGGAATTTGAGGAGGCATTGAAGCTGGCTTCAGCATCACATCTCTCAATAATTCCCTACGAAAAGGAATTTGATACCAGCTTGAAGAATGTTATTAGTAATAATAAGAATATAAAGTCAATTGCTGTATTTGTGGGACCTGAAGGTGGCTTTGAAGAGAGCGAAATTAGCCTTGCAGAGTGCTATGGTGCCAAAAAGGTATCATTAGGACCAAGGATTCTTAGGACTGAAACAGCTGGGTTGTTTGTAATATCGATATTGATATACGAATTAGGAGATGTGTGACATGAAAGAGGTTAAATTTGTTGTAGTTGATGATGCAGTGTTTATGAGAACACTTATTAAGAGAATGATTGAAGAAACGCAAGGCTATGTTATTGTAGGTGAAGGTTCAAATGGGCACGAAGCAATTGAACAGGCAAAACAGCACAAGCCCGACATCGTTACGCTTGATATTACAATGCCCGAGATGGATGGAATAATGGCTATAAAAGATATTCTTTCTGTCAGCCCTGAGACAAAGATTATTATGGTTTCGGCAATGGGGCAACAATCTATGGTAATTGATGCTATTAAGCTAGGTGCTAAGGATTTTATTGTCAAGCCTTTTGATAAGTCACGTGTACAGCAGGCTATACATAATGTTTTAAACATATAATGGAGGGAATACCTCCATTTTTATTTTTTTTGGATATTTTTTATTGTATATAGGAAATAATTATTTTTTTAATATAAATAATTCTTTTATTAATTTGGATATATGTTATAATACTAGACGAGAATTGTTATAATTATACTTGTTAAGGAATACTAGACACTAGGAGGGAACTATGGTTAGGAGCATGACAGGTTTTGGCAGAGGTACTTTCTCGGAAAACGGCAAGGAGTTTACTGTTGAGATAAAAAGCGTAAACCACAGGTATGTAGATTTCTACATCA
>JAEZFR010000493.1 GCA_023417285.1 Bacillota bacterium | reverse complement strand
TTTGAGCACCTTAACAGATGCTCTATTCGTCATGCAGTTTTCAAAGTTCATGTATATCTAAAATGCATTTCTGCACTTTATTCAAAAAACATCATTTTAAGACTTGACTTTTAATAGTTAGTCTTTTCATTTTACCACTTTAATAAGTTATCTTTAGATATATAGCCTTTAGCCCATATATCTATGCTGAATACAGACCTCCCTGTACTGTCAGCTCCACCGTCAAAAATAACTTGTCTACCATTAAGGTATGCAATAGTAAAATCGCAAGGGTCTCCACTAATAGTCATTTTTAAATACTTATCATGTAATTGTTTTGCCTTGGCATAATCACTTTCAAACCACACCTTCATTAATTCATAGGTGTAGTTTTTCAGGTATTTATCGTAGTTTGTAGCATCATAAGACGATACACGGTACAAATTGCCATGTTCATTATCCCCTAAATTCTCTTCCTCAGATGCTTTCTTAAGTATTTTGTCATTACAAGTATAGATTGACTGATTGGGTACTATTAATCCTTGGTAGTTGTCAAATAAGAACTTCCAAGCTGAATCCTCTGAAGGGAACCAATTCATGCTTATACTTTTAGTTACTTCATTATACAAAATAGCAGGAGAACCACCAGTAATAAGCTTTCTATTATCCGACATTGCCTTATATACGTAGAACAATTCTTCCATAGGTACATCATTCATATTAAGGTGAAACTGCTTTTCAGATACAGTCCCAACCCATCCGGTACCATCAACATATTTGCAGAAAAGGTTGTTGTTTAACTTTGGATTTTTAATATCAATGCTAACCTCAGAAGTAGTTGGTACTTTAAGTCTTTTTGCCTTGTCTATAAGCCTTACTATTACAGTAGCACCCTCTGCCCTTGTTAGGTTACTCTTTGGATTAAACTTGCTTGAAGAATCTCCTGCAAGAAGCCCCATAGTGTATGAAGCAAGTACTGATTGCTTATAGCTATTGCCTACTGTATTATAGTCCTTAATAGCTTTGGTATAGTACGCAAATAGGTCAGCATTGTATGGGTCTTTGTCCACTCTCATTGCTGTGTTGTATAAAAGCTTTGCCATTTGCTCTCTAGTGATTGGCACGTTGTACGTCTTGTATTCTCCCTCTGTGATTAGCCCTTCATCAAGAGCAAGTTGTATATATGGCTTTGCCCAATATGTACCCATAGTTTCTTCAACCTTATATCCCATTGACTTAATTATGTACTTTATAAGCTGCTCAACTGTCAATGTGTCATTTGGTGCAAACTTGTTACCTCCTACACCGCTTACAATTTCCAAACAAATCAATGTTGCAATATCTACCTTTGCCCAGTGCTTTGAAATATCGGTAAACTTTGAAGCTTGGGTTGAAATATCAGTAGTGGTTAGGGCTTTGCACTTGTCCATCAAGGGCTGCATCCTCATGCCAGTCGTAGTGCTTTCTTCATCATTCTGGACTGCTCCAACATTAGTGCTATTCTCATTCTGGTCGTAAGCATTACCTTTATTTACATTGTTCACACTACCAGTAATAGTGCTTTCTTCATTTGCATTACGTGAATCCACTGCAAATATATCAATAAAAGTAAAACCTAAAAGAGTACAAAAAATGAGAAAAAGTGAACATAATTTCATTAATTTATTTTTCATAATCGTCATCCTTTTCTATTTTAGTAAGAAGTTTTAACTACCATTATTAAAAATAAGTTGTACAGTTCCTAGATATAAACTTTTTTAGCTATATCTAGTAAGCTAATACCTAATAAACAAGGCTTGCATTGGTTTTGAAAATTGAAAAATAACCAAAGCATTGCTTTTGGTTAATGTAACCTGAACCAATGCATTTATATTTCTTAAAAAAAATCCCTCAGAGTATTAAATAGAATTGAAAAAGATTTGCCAATAATGAAATATTATCAATACTTCGATATAATGTCAATATATGGAATTAATTTATTGTTTCGCAGCACTCTTTTAACCTGACAAAAATGGATAAGGCTGCTTTCAAAGTAGTTGGATATGAGTTTAAAAATAGCATGAAAAATGCACTACACCCTTGTTTGTTACGGCTTAATCCTCGCTTCAATTACGGTGATTTCCTCTTTTGTAGGCACAGAAGCAGAATATCTAGCCTTGTCATAGCATTGAGCAATGAAGAGGTGAAAATCTTTATCATCTGGGATTGATTCTCTGGCTAAATCACATATTTCGCCTGTTGTAAGGTAAGAAAACATATTATCCAAGCTGGTATTATATTGAGAAGCGTTATATGAATTTTTATCAATTACTTGAGAACCATTTTTATTTTTATCAATAACTTGTGAACCACTTTTATTCTTCTTAATATTTTTAAGATAAATTTTATATAACCTTCTCATTTTTAAAGTGTTATCCTTTAGTTGTGAGTACGGTACTTCCCTATCAAAAATTCTTTTAACTAAGCCGTTTAATTTTGCAGCAGTCTTAGAGATATTCTTTTTTAATATGCTTTCTTTTTCATCGAAATGTCCATTTTCAACATAACTGGCTTTATATTCATGGCCTCTCAACCAAGCGATTATAGTAGAAACGAGCCACTTTAAAAATTGCATTAGCTTATAAGTTAGAAATGCCAAGCAAGCTAATACAGCCATTATTGC
>JAEZFR010000479.1 GCA_023417285.1 Bacillota bacterium | reverse complement strand
TCTGCCTTGCTGGAAAGTTCACCCTTCCAGCGTAACCAATGTTTTCTAAGCACAGCATGCATTTTGGATAATTACTCTGTGGCTGTAACCTCTCCATAGCTATAGTTTTGGGGTCCTTTTCGGGCTTTGTAAGATTGATAGTAATCTCTAGTGTCCCATACTTTGAAGCAGTATCCCATTTTATGTTCTTTGCTATTTGTGCTGTCCTTATGTAATTTGAGGCAGTACATAAATGATAAAAATAGTCTGTTGCCGCTTTCACTGAATCGTGTGCTACTAGATATTCAAACTCTTTGACAACCTCGGATTGTCTGGGCATCATTAATCCCATAAGCTTTGTATCAAACAATTCTCTCATCACATATATATCTTTATCAAAAATGCCTTGCTCACCAGCATAATCAGTTATTTTAGATATTATTTCAGTGGGATACTCCATATTCTCATCTGGAATTTCACCAATATACGGTTCCTTTATTCCAAGCAGATCTAACATACCGTTTCTTGCTACAATCTTATCTAAATCACCTATTAAGTTATGTTTTTTACCAAATTGCATCAACCTCTCTATTTCATAAGCAGCGTTTGGCATATGGTATTCTCCTTTTAAGAAATATTATTATACCTGCAGCAAATAATAATACTTTTTTACTGATAATTATCATTACTTATTTAGCTATATTATTAATTATTATAGAGCTAAGCGCATGCAAATTCTCTGATTATTTTATTAAAATATAATGCTATTTTACGATTTTATTTATGATACAATTAAGGTATTATTTACGTGTTATCTCAGGAGGAATCGCTATGGCAACATCAAAGGTATACAAGCCCAAAACCTTTCCTGTAGACTTTCCATTCAGAATCAAGTTTACTGATATGGAGCCATATTATTGCATGAATAATACATTTCACTGGCATAATTATCTTGAAATTGCCTTTGTTAAGCAAGGTAAGGGAATTTATTATGTCGAAAACAGAGCATATGAAATGAATGAGGGCGATATTGTTGTGATAAACAATATTGAGCCGCATTACATGGAGGTTCTTCCACCGCAAAATATGGTTATGCCGGTGTTAATGTTTGAGCCTTCACTTGTTTGGTCCTCAGAAAGCCAGCTTGATTATCAATACCTGCAACCATTTTTCGAAAGAAGTTCCAGTTTTAATAACAAGATTGATAGTAAAAGTGAAATTGGAAAGGAGTTATTCAGATTACTGACTGAAATAGAGAAAGAATACATTGAACAGCCAACGGGTTATAAGCTTATGATTAAGGCAAAACTATTGCACATTATTACTTATCTAATAAGGCATTATCAGGATGAAAGCAAACCTAGTGAAAACTTAAGGAGTAAAAGCCGAAAGCTTGAAAAGCTTGAAAAGGTCTTTGAATACATCAATCAGCATTATAATGAAAGAGTTGAGCTTAGTACCTTGGCAGAGTTAGTATATATGTCCCCAAACTATTTTTCTGCTTTTTTTAAGCAGTGCACTGGTTTCTCACCAATAGAATACTTAAACAAAATGAGAGTATCAAAGGCTATTCAGCTATTGAAAGCTGAGGACAGTAGTATTTCCGAGATTGCTCTTGATTGTGGTTTCAATAATCTTGCCAACTTCAACAAAATATTCAGGCACTTTACTGGCACTACTCCAAGCAGCCTTAGAAAGGGACTTTAGTGGATAAACAAAAGCTGCAACAATAGATTCAGCACTTATGGCGCTTATGCTCACAGGAGCAATAATTACCGTGTTTAATGCAAACCTATTATCACAGCTTATATTATATTGATTTGTATGGTTCCCAAGAGAGGTAGCATATATAGCTTATTGTATGTTTAGTAAATCTATAAACATTATCCTATGCTGGGTATCTTTAAATCAATCTCTACATCAGCGTCATAATCTACCTCATCAAACTCAAATCCAAATAAGTGGAAGAACTCAGCTCTATATCCATCAACATCACTAATATCAGATACATTTTGTGTTGTAACAATATCCCACTTGTCTGAAATAAAGCTTTGATTTTCGCTTTGCATTTCCAAGTCGTCCATGCATATTCTTCCCTTTTCGTCAAGCTTATTGTCTTCTCCATAAACTCTGTCTTTAAGCATACGGTACATTTGTTCTATACAGCCCTCGTGTGTACCGTTGGCCTTCATAACCTTAAACAACAGACTTACATACAATGATATAACAGGAATAGCAGCACTTGCCTGAGTAACAACTGCCTTATTTATAGAAACGTAAGCCTTACCACCAATATCCTTAAGCTTGTCAGTGATAACTGCTGCCGTTGTTTCTAGATGGTCCTTTGCCTTTCCTATCGTCCCTTCTCTATAAACGGCATGTGTAAGTTTTGGGCCTACATAGGTATAAGCTAGAGTAATTGCTCCTTCTGACAGTACATTTTCCTGTCTGAGGGCTTCCATCCACATCTGCCAATCCTCTCCACCCATAACGGCAACTGTTTGTCTAATATCCTCATCATTTGCCGGTTCGATAGTAATATCTGTAACTTCTCTCGTATGAAAGTCAACAGTTTTTGAGGTATATGCACTTCCAATAGGTTTTAGGACAGAGTTAAAGGTTTCACCAGTAACAGGATGAGTTCTTCTAGGAGAAGCCAAGCTATAAATAACCAAATCCACAGTACCTAAATCCTTTTTTATCATATCTATTGTCTGCTGTTTGATTTCATTGGAAAAAGCATCTCCATTTATACTTTTTGCATAAAGCCCCTCAGATAAAGCATACTTCTCAAAAGCAGCAGAGTTATACCACCCCGCGGATGCCGTTTAGTTGCCGCTTGCTGCCCTTTCATAAAATACACCAATAGTTGCAGCAGAACCTCCAAAGGCAGCTGCAATTCTTGAGGCTAAGCCATAGCCTGTTGAAGCGCCTATCACTAATACCTTCTTTGGGCCTTCTAATTTGCCCTGCTTTTTTACATATTCAATCTGGCTTTTTACGTTATATTCACAGCCAACAGGATGTGATGTAGTACATATAAATCCACGAAACTTCGGCTTTACTACCATAATACTCATTCCCTTCTTTATTGCTTTTCTAATTTGACGGTGTGCAAACATCGTATCAAGTAAACAAATGTATGCAATTATAAAATTATTATATACTACTTTTTTGAATAATTCAAACTAGATATTAGTATCAGGTAATAATTTAAAAGTTGTTCTTTCAATATCAATTACTATGCTCAAATAATAACCGCGATTATATATTTAAAATTATTGTCAAAATATATTGCTTTGAACAATATTTACTACTATTATATACTTTGGAACATACATAATATTTCATTTTTATCGAAGGGATAAATACATATGTCATCTTTAATCAAATTTTGGCCGTTTTTATTGCTGGTAATATCAAACATATTTATGACTTTTGCATGGTACGGAAATCTTCGTTTCAAGGACACTTCAACCTCTCTCCCTATTATTATCATAATTAGCTGGGGCATTGCATTTTTTGAGTACTGCTTTATGATACCTGCAAACAGAATTGCATCAAGGGATTTTGATACTGCTCAACTTAAAATAATTCAAGAAGCTATTACCCTTATCGTTTTTGGCTTCTTTTCAGTATTTTATTTGAAAGAAAGCTTCAAGCTCAATTATCTGCTATCTTTTGCATGTATTCTGGGGGCAGTTTTTTTTGCATTTAAAAAGTTTTAGTATGAAAATTGTGCAATTTATCCAAATTATAGTTAATTTTTCTGCCATTAATATACATTTAAGTTCATTGTTTACACCATAATTTACCTTTATAATAATATTCATAATACAAATTAAACACAAATCAAAAAGAAGACGAGGGAGTCGTAAATAAATTATCACTAAGACGTGAAATTTCTTTATGGCTCTTTTTTTGTTTATCTTTTTTAAGAAAGGATGTGGATTTATGAGACAGGTAGCGATTTATGGTAAAGGTGGAATAGGCAAATCTACTACAACACAAAACCTTACAGCTGGCTTAGGTGAAATGGGCAAAAAAATAATGGTAGTAGGTTGCGACCCAAAAGCAGATTCAACAAGATTATTATTAGGTGGTCTTGCGCAACAAACAGTATTAGACACCCTAAGAGAAGAGGGTGAAGACATTGAACTGGATTTGGTTATGAAAAAGGGCTTTGCAAATATCAAGTGCGTTGAATCTGGTGGACCTGAACCAGGTGTAGGCTGTGCAGGCCGAGGAATTATCACATCAATTGGTTTGTTAGAACGACTAGGAGCCTATGAAAAGGAACTTGATTATGTTTTCTATGATGTACTTGGTGACGTTGTATGCGGTGGATTTGCAATGCCAATCCGAGAAGGAAAGGCACAAGAAATCTATATTGTTGCAAGTGGCGAAATGATGGCATTATATGCCGCAAATAACATTGCAAAGGGCATACAGAAGTATGCAAGTACAGGTGGAGTTAGACTAGGTGGAATTATCTGCAATTCCAGAAAAGTTGACGGTGAAAAGGAATTGGTAGAAGCATTTGCTAAGGAACTAGGAAGTCAGATGATCCACTTCGTACCAAGAGACAATATGGTTCAAAGAGCTGAAATAAACAAGAAAACTGTTATTGATTACGATCCTACCGCAACTCAGGCAGATGAATACAGACAGCTTGCAAGAGCGATTGACGGAAATGATATGTTTGTGGTTCCAAAGCCTATGAAACAGGATAGGCTTGAAGAAATACTAATGGAACACGGTATCCTTGATATCTAAATTTTTCATATTGAAGGGAGTGAATTTTATGGTAATGATTAGAGCAATAATCAGACCGCAGAAAGTTGGTGCAGTTCTTTCAGAATTGCTATCCGCAGGTTTTCCAGCAGTAACAAAGATGGATGTTTACGGACGTGGAAAGCAAAAGGGCGTAAAGGTTGGAGAGGTCTACTACGATGAGATTCCAAAAGAAATGTTAATCTTGATCGTAAATGATGAGGACAAAGATGATGTAGTCAAGATAATTATGAGAACTGCCAGGACAGGTGAGAATGGAAACTTCGGTGATGGAAGAATATTCGTTTCCCCGGTAGAAGAAGCATATACCATCAGTACTGCAAAGAAGGGACTTTAGGAGGTGTAGCTATGAAAGAGGTTTTGGCAATTGTCAGACTCAATAGAGTAAACCAGACTAAAGAGGCATTAGCAAGCAATGGCTTCCCTGCATTTACCTGCCGTAAGGTGCTTGGTAGAGGCAAAAAAAGTGTAGATGCAAATGTCCTGCAGTATGTCCTTGATACCGGCGAATTGCCCACATCTCCTACTGGAGAGCATATGACTGAGGCTGGCAGGCTGATACCCAAAAGGGCATTTACCATTGTTGTTAAGGATGAAGATGTCTGGAAAGTAGTAAAGACTATCATGGATACCAATATTACAGGTAACCCGGGTGACGGAAAGATTTTCGTGTTACCAATATTTGAAACCTACAGAGTTAGGGACGGTCAGATGACGGAAGAATAATCGGCTAATAGGAGGTGAATTAGATGCAAATAAAAGATACCATTCTAAATAAATATAGTGCAAAGGTTTATAAAAATAGAAAAGAGCATATCGTGGAGATAACTGAAGCCCCTACTCCCATATCTGCAAATACAAGGGCAATTCCTGGAATAATGACACACAGAGGCTGTTGTTATGCGGGTTGTAAGGGCGTTGTTCTCTCCCCTCTCAAGGATGTTGCAGTCATAACACATGGACCTATTGGTTGTGCATTTTATACTTGGGGTACTAGAAGGCACAAGGCAGTAAGTGATGAAAA
>JAEZFR010000411.1 GCA_023417285.1 Bacillota bacterium | reverse complement strand
GGTTGGAAGAGTACCACAAGATACAAGCGCATCTCAAGCATGAGCAGTATAAAAAGAGGCGATGTAATCTCATTCAATGGACATGTTGCTATTGCCCTTGGCAATGGACAGATGATTGATGCATCACCAAGCGCTGGTAAGATAAGAATTACAAGTATAAATTCCTCCTATTGGAGAAACAACTTTGTGAGAGCATATAGAATATTCTAATATATACTTTTTAAGAAGCTGTGATAGTGCTACATGTAGCATTATTACAGCTTTTTATATTGTCTTCACATATTTGTGTATGTATTTATATATTATATATATGATACACATTGAATAGTTAAATGGTCATTAGAGCAGGGCGAATAGTTAAATGGTCATTAAAGCACGGCCTAATGTAGAGAAATTTTATAACTATGCCTATTTATTATTAGCAAGAAATAAAAATATAAAGGAATGTGTTGTAGTTATTATTACTACAATCAACAAGCAATTTATGAAAATAAAAAAGGTTTATATAACATCAATACTGTCCTCTTTTTTTATTATTTTTACAATAGTAATATTGTATACTTTGTGTGTAATAAGGCAAAATATTGGAGATGACCAGTTTGTTTTGGGCCCAAAAGTTGCTAACGCTAACCTTAACCAGCTTAAGCACATTACAAATGTAGGTAACCTTAAACCCATCCCTATTCTAACCTATCATTGCGTTGACGACACTATATGGGGATATAAGCCAATGTTTGTTTCAGTAAAAACCTTTGATGAGCAAATGAAATGCTTAAAAGACCAGGGCTATAGTGCAATAACATTTAGAGACCTTGATAACTTAAATATAATAAAAAAGCCCGTAATTATTACTTTTGATGACGGCTATGAGAATAACTATACCAATGCTTTTCCTATTCTGAAAAAATATAATATGAAAGCAACTATTTTTGTTATTTCTAACGCAATTGGGCATAAGAAGTATCTTAAGACATGGCAAATTAAAGAAATGCGGAACTTGATTGACTTCGAAAGTCACACTGTCAGCCATCCATATCTAGATAAGTTATCAGCTAAAGAAATTGAAAATGAGCTTATGCAGTCACAAGAGTACCTACAAAAACTACTTGATACAAAGATAGATGTAGTAGCCTATCCATATGGTAGTTATAGTGATAAAGTTATCAAAATAACGAAGAAGTATTATAAGTATGGTGTAACAACAAACTCGGGAGACTTCTACTACAAGCATAGTAATGATTATCATATCAAACGTATTAGTATTCACGATGATATAAACATTGAAAAGTTTATTAGTCTGTTAAAGATGAAGTGAGTTATTTCTTTAACCCAAAAACATTAACTAAAAATCTCTTTGTAAACACATATATTTTGTACATATTAACTAATTTTAAAAGGTGTTATAATTAATTATAAGTAAATAGTTTGCTCTCATTATAGACATTGACTAAGTAAGTAGTACATTCAGGAGGGGTTAGTATGTGTATTCGAAACCGCTTGATATCACTTATTTTTAGGATAATTATTATAATGTTTTGCTCCTTAGGACTATACTTAAACTCTGGTATCCCTAATGGTGAATTAGCTAAATACATGCTTGTTTTTTTTACTATTCAAAGTAATTTATTATGTTTTGGGTATTTTTCTGTAGTGCTTTTTCAAAATATAAAAGATCTTAAGAATAAAGGTATATATGGTACTACCAGAATTCTGCCACGTTTCAAGGGTGGCGTTACACTTGTGATAGCTGTAACATTCTTGATTTACCATATCGTTCTGGCTCCTCAATTTATATCTAACTCTATACATTACAATATTTTTACTATGCAAAACCTTACCGTTCATTATATTGTTCCTATTTTAGTTATTGTTGACTGGCTATTATTTGATGAAAAGTTGAGCTTCAAATGGTTTGATCCCTTCATTTGGCTCTCACTGCCAATAATATACTTTGTTTTCATTCTTATTAGGGCAAAAATAGGAAGCATAATAGAGATATTATCAAGCTATTATCCTTACTTTTTTATAGACGTAGACCTTATTGGGTGGCAAAATGTTTTACTAAACTCAGCTGCTATGTTATTAGCTTTTCTTGCTTTGGGGTATAGCATTTATTTTATAAACAATATATTCTTTAAGCATGTATCATGGTTGTTTACTAAAGTGTTTGCTGTAGTCTTTAGTAAAGTGTCTACTATATTCTATAGTAGAGTGTTTGCTGTAGTCTTTAGTAAAATGTATGCTGTAGTCTTTACTAAAGTGTTTGCTGTAGTATTTAGTAAAGTGTTTGCTAAATTTATTTCAAAACCTTATCAAGAGCCGTACTCTAACTCCCAACAAGCACCTGCTGAGGTTTTACTAACTAACTAAGAAGCTTCATTCAAATTTAATATATATAATTCCTGATTTTTATGCTTTAATTATAAGTAAATCACATTTGCTTAATTAAACTATAGAAGGTCAGGTATTATATGAAATTAAGAGACAGTTTCCATCCGTACGCAATGATTACAATTGTATTTTGGTCAATAGCCTTTGTGCTTACCAGGCTTGCGTTACAGCACTTTTCGGCCTTCTCATTGGGTTTTCTAAGATATTTAGTGGCATCATGTACGTTAATAGCCATTGCTATCCTTACCAAAATGAAGCTTCCCGGCAAAGCTGATCTTCCGTGGTTTCTAGCCTCAGGAGCAATTGGATTTTTCTTTTATATGATTGCTTTTAATATTGGAGAAGAAACTGTGACAGCCTCCACCGGAAGTATAGTAATTGCCACAGTGCCCGTTATAACCGCTCTTCTGTCACGAATAGTGTATAAAGAAAAACTATACGTTTATCAATTGGTAGCTATTGCATTTGAGTTCATAGGTGTTTTAGTCCTAACACTAATGAATGGTGTGTTTTCCATTAACATTGGGCTACTCTGGTTATTACTTGCAGCGGTGTTGTTAAGCATTTATAATCTTTTACAACGCAAGCTAACAAAAGTATATACTGCATTGCAGACCTCTACATTCAGTATTTTCTTTGGTACGATACTCCTTATAATGTTTCTTCCTATTTCTATAAAAGAAGTTTCAAACGCCCCTGGTATTCAATTGGTATATGTCGCAGCATTGGGCATTTTTTCAAGCGCAATCGCCTATGTAGCATGGTCAAAAGCCTTTGCAAAGGCTAACCAAACATCACAGGTAAGCAACTACATGTTCATTACCCCATTTTTAACAAGTGTGTTAGGAATACTAATTATGGATGAAGTACCGAGCAGTTCTACTCTGCTTGGTGGAACAATCATAATTCTTGGTGTACTTATTTTTAATTTTGGAGGGAAAATATATGTATCCATACGCAATAAGATAAGTATAGTACCGAGGAATTCAAAGGAGATATAGCTCTAATCCCCCTATCAAAGTCACTTTACTATTTACTTTTTATCCTTATATGCATACCTAAAGTTTATAGGTGGGGCTGTCACAGAAATATAAACGAATTCAACTTCACCGTCATTCAATAATCCGTGGACATCCTTATCAGCAAATCTGACAACATCGCCTGCTGAGAATTCTTTTACCTCGTTATTATTAAGTAGCAATTTCCCGCTACCTTTAACAGCGTACCATATCTGTTCAGAGTATTCATGGATATGTCGTGGCTGACTAGCTCCACATTCTAAATGTACTTCCGTTATCGTAACCCTTTCGCTTGTCGAGTTCTCAGGATTTAATATCTGCCTTGAAACAACTCCTGGATTAGACAATTCAATTATTTGAGCTGATTTAATAAACTCCATAATATATTGTCTCAATCCTGCTTCTTACCAGTTAAATAATATACTGCTAATGCAGTTCTATGTGACAAGTTTTCTTTTGCTAATATAGAAGTAATATAATTTTTTACCGTTCCTTCTGTAATGTATAGCCTGCTCGCTATTTCTTTATTTGAAAGCCCCTTTGCAACAGCCTTAATAATATCTAATTCTCTTCCAGTATATCCTTCCTCACTAAAGCCAGTTGTTTTTACTTCTAAATTCTTTGTAAGATTTTCTAAAATACTTACCTCCATTACCCCAGTTCCATTGTAAACTGATTTGATCATCTGCTTTAAATGCTCAGGATTATGATTTTTTATTAAATAGCCCTTAGCACCATTTCGAAGCGCATTTTGAACTAGCACTTCATCATCAAAAGTTGTGAGAATAAGCACTTTTCCCAGATTATTCTCCACAATATATTTCGTTGCTTTAATTCCATCCATTTCTGGCATTTGAATGTCCATTAGAAATATATCTGGAGCTGTCACCTTTGCTATGTCTATTGCTTCTCGGCCGTTAGTAGCACAACCAATCACCTCAAAATCATCATCTACATCAAGAATAATTCTCATTCCGTCTCTAACAAAATCACAATCATCTGCAATAATTACTTTAATTCTTTTCATGTTTTTCACGCTCCATATCATAAAGGCAACAACATATTAATAGTAAACCCAGCCTCTGACTCAAAATCCAGAATCCCATTCACTTCTCTGATTCTACGGCGCATACCAGAAATGCCCATACCATCTACTATTTCTTTACACCCAACGCCATTATCATAAATACTACATCTAATTACCTGATTTAAAACATATATTTTAATTTCAATTTTTGAACATTTAGCATATTTCATAGAATTAGAAACTGCCTCATATGAGTTATCCAAAATAATTTCCAAATACTTCTCTGGAACCTGAGATAGTTCACCTTCTACAGTTAGATTAACTCTTACACCCTTTCCTTCACACATCTCGCACAGCTTTTCTAATTGCAATATTGCCAATTTATTTTTCTTGGGACGCTCTTTTCGTAATATATCACGAATCTCGTCCATACTACTCCTTAATTGGTCGATTACTGCCTGAATCATTTTCCTTGATGTCTCGGGTTGTTTTACCAATAATACCTTAACCGCTTCTAATTGATACACCGAACCGTTAATACTATGTCCAAGTTTATCATGTAGCGTCTGCGAAAGAGCTGCTCTTTCCTCTAAAATCTGATTTTCAGCTGTTAGCAAACCCTTTTTTACCTCTTCTTGCATTTCATACTCTCTTTGATTTATATCCCTCTTCAAATGTTGTTCTATAATTATATTTTCTTTCATTTGCTTTCTATATGATTCCACCACAATATCATGTTGAATATAAATAATGGCTAAAAACATACCTAACACAACTTGCACAAAGATACTTATTCCACCTGGAATACAGGCTATCACTAAAGGGGCTAAGTACCAAAGTGCCTTTGGACGTATGTATGAAAGAATCTCAAAGCATAAAAAGGTTCCCAGCAATAAAAAAATTTTCCCATACTCATACAATATTATTGATAGCAACAATACCGCTACGCTAAATAAAATGATTTTTCTACTGCCCTCTACTAATTCTTTACCCTCTATTGCACCTATAAATAACGCAAGAAGCAGGAGCAGCTTTTCCGGTGCCCCTGCTAATACAGACTGTGAAAAAACAATATATACTTCTAGTATTAGCAGCAATCCCATTCGAACTGCCAAAAAGTAATGCTCTCTAAGCTGTTCTCCCATTGTCTGCTTCCTCTCATCTATTCTTCATAGTTCTTTATCTTTAGCCCTATACTGCCCATACTGATAATAACAACTAAGTATGCTACTGAAACATATAATAACATAGAATATGCTCCTTTGTCCCCAACTATTAACATTTCAGAAGCATTCAGAAACCATCTTTGTGGCATTAATTGAGAAAGAGCCTTTAATATTGGAGTTTCATTTTTTAGTGGAAAGTACACCCCCGCTAACAATGAAGAAATATTCCATATTACGAATACTGCATAATTGGAACTCATAATATCACCTAACAATGTCCCTAACATAAAGCTTAATGTGCTGAAGATGAGTCCCAATAAGAATATTACTAAAAGAAAACTAAAAATATCCATACCTAAACCTATATTCTTCATTACTGACAAACATACTGCTAGCACTAGCGACTGCATAATAGTAATAATCAATACCACAACAAACTTAGAAGCAAAATATTCTCTCCTTCCAACCTTAGTTAACATCACTCTTTTATAAACTTTATTTTCCTGTTCTTTGATAACGGTATGTGCAAGATAGACACCACAGAATAAAAAGCCTAATATTATAAATGCAAATGCATAACCTATTTGTGCTTTTTGGTTACTCTGAGCTTGTGTCAGTTCAATGTCATCTTTTCCCACAAAATTTATTACCTTTTTTTCAGGCATTTTTGACTCAATTAAGTCAAGCATTTCAATAATTTTCCCACCATCTTTGCCATAAACTGTCTGGACTTGATTAATCAGTTCAATAATATCCGTAAGTTCTGCCTTAAATATTGCCTTCCGCTCATCCTCTGATACAACATATATCTGCATCCCCTTGTCCCAGTCATTATTCAAAACACACTCATCAAAATTCTCTTTCAAATAGAGTAATGCGCCTGCCCTATCATAAAATGCATCTTTTTTTGCCTGTTCTATGACCTCTTCCTCTGTCATTTCTCTAACATCAGATCTACATACTGAAAACATTCCTGTTTTTAACAAGTTCTCTAATATATATTCAGATAATTCCGTTCTTGATGCATCATAAACCTTAATTATGTAAGTCGATTTGTCTCCCAAGTATACTGCTTTATTTGTACAAGCATCAAGCTCAATAATGCTACGTACATCTGCATTATCTCTGAATACTGAATAATCAACTTTTAAATTCAAAATAACTGCAGATAATATTGGTGTTATTATAAGAAAAAACAAAAAGATTTTATTGCGAAGCAATAGTTTAATATTAATTTTAATTAACGGAATCATGCTCTTCCTCTCTTTCTGATGCTAGCTGCAAAAATAGCAACTGCAGAACAAACAACTGTAATAGCTAACGAAAAAGTGATAGAGCTTCTTACATATTCACTGTACCCCATACAAGAAAGTTCAACTAATGCTCTATTTCCATGGTAAATTGGAGATATTTGCTTAATAATATCTGGTACTGCAGCATACATATATGTTTCAAAACTCCCTCCAACATATCCGAAAAAGAAAACAGTAGTAAACAATACAATAATCGTAATCACTATACTATCAGAAATATTGTAAATCATTAGCGTAAAAGCGCATGCAGCTACAATTATAAAGAAAAGTAATATTGCTGATAACGGTGCACTTCCCCAATGAGTTCCAAACATCAAGATAGTTAAAATTGTTGCAATCCCAATTCCAAGTACAACAACTAAAACAAGTGGTACAAATTTACTCATATACATTTGGAATTGTGACAAATTAGAAACTTGGAACTTACCCTCTAGCCCATACTTTTTCTCGCTAGTTAGCATACTCAAAGCACATATTATTCCACACCAACAAAAATAGACAATATAGATGATACCATAATAATCCTTTGAATCAATAGCAGGCATAAACTCTATTTGTTCTATAGGTAACTCAACGCCATCAGTTGTCTTATATACTATTCCGAAAGATGCCTTGACACTTTCACTCATTATTCTATTAAGAAAGTACTCCA
>JAEZFR010000356.1 GCA_023417285.1 Bacillota bacterium | reverse complement strand
GCCTACAGTATTTGTAACAATGGGTAACCATTTTACAGGAAGAACAATGGGCTTTGCTTCCTATAATAGAGATAATGCAGCTAAAAACCTAGTTGAAACTATACTACCTAAAATAGAAGCGGACTTTAATGTTTCATCAGATCGTACAGGACGTGGTTATATTGGATTCTCCATGGGAAGTATGACTGGTGCTGCTGTATTGGAAAAATACGCTGATGAATTCGCATATTACGGCTTGTTCTGTGGAAGTGGAACTTACAATGATGGTGTTTATGATAATATTGTAAAAATTTCTGGCACAAAGGTACCTTCAATTTTTATGGGACGTGGTTCATTTGAAGGCGACCTTAAAGCTTTGAATGTAATTAGAGATAATTTTAGGGCTCGCGGAATTCCTAGTGAGACAGCTTTAGTTCCTGGTGCGCATGACATGATGACTGCTGGTCAGTTATTCACTATGTTTGCAAAGGACTATCTATGGAAGGAAATTGAAGCTAATCCGTTTACAATTTTATCAGATGATAACACCTTAGATAGAAGTGGTGGTAATATCACTGCTACTGTAAAAGTTGATTTAACTGAAGGAGTTGATACTCATTCAGGAGATGAAGTAGTTATATTCCAGCTTATGAAGGGTGATACACCTGTTAGCATAGTAGGACTAAAAAGGGATATAACAACACAGGAAGAGTTTACTGCATACTTTAATGTGGACGCAAAGGATACTACATACTCTGTTAAAGTTTTTGTGTTTGATTCCTTTAACAGTGACTTGACAGCTCCTGTGAGTCTTGCAGCTCAGAAAGTACTAAAATAAAATATCATATAATGCAGCAACTATAGTATACAAAAGTCAAGCCTACCCAATCGGATAGGCTTGATTAACTTAACTAGCTACATAGAGTTTTATTATCTTATGTTGCTGTGATTAAATAAGGGTTTATGGTTACATGATTTTTAAATAAAAGCAACACGGTGTTTATTTTGTTACTAAATCAATAATCAACTCTTATTTAAGTAAATATGAAGGGGAGCCTAAAATGAAAATAAGAAGTTTATTGAGTATTCTTATTATATTAGCATGTATGCTTTGTATGACATTTGGTTCAATAGCATCAGATGCTTCAATAACTGTTAATAATATTTCGGATAAAAAAGCGGGTGACAGCGTAACAATATCGGGTACAAATTCTTTGGGAGAGATAAGTATAAAAGTAATCCAACCGAATACTACAATATTGTATATTAATACTGTTAACGGAACAAATTACTCGGATACATTTACTATTCCATCTGATTCTGAAAGTGGTTCGTATACTGTTGTGGTAGGTAAAGGTATTGTGGTGGCAACCACCACCTTTAATGTTACATCGACTGGGGATGGGACCGGCAGTGGTGGCGGTACACCAACGACACCGACGACACCGACGACACCAACGACACCAACCACGCCAACCACACCAACGACACCGACCACGCCAACTACACCAACCGCACCTGAGCAACCAAATGTTGTAGGAAACGGCACTATAGCAATTAGCATACAGCCTAACGCTAGCGGATTTGTTGATGCTAAGGTGGCGGACTCTGATATGGAGACGGCAATTGGCAGTGCTCAAAACAAGGTTGTAAATATACAGTTAAAGTCAGCTTCTGACGCAAAAAACATAAGTGTTTCAATATCTACTCAACAGGTTAAAAAGGCTCTTGATAAAGACATTGAAACCATATCGGTAGACACTGGTCTTGCAACAATAACATTTGCATCTGGTCTAATCAGAGAAAATATGCAGCTTGAATCGGACGCTTTAAAGCTAAATGTAAATATAGTAGATAATTCTACATTGTCATCAGAGGTTCAGAGTATTGTTAAGCAAAATACAGTGTATGACTTTACTATTATGATTGGATCTCGTACCATAAGTAACTTTGATAACAAAGGTCAGGTTACAGTTAGTATGAAGTATGATTTGAAGCCGGGAGAAAATCCTGAGAAGGTTATTCTGTATTATATAAATGAAGACGGCAAACCTGAAATAGTGTTGAATGCTAGATATGATCAAGGCACTGGAATGCTTACTTTCAAGCCAAGCCATTTTAGCAAATACGCTGTAGTTCATAGTAAAGTTACCTTTAGTGATATTGACAAGCCTGAATGGGCAAAGATACATATTGAAGCTCTTGCAGCAAGAGAGATAGTAGCAGGCATTGGAAACAATAAATTCAATCCTAATGGAAATGTAACTAGAGCTGAGTTTATACAAATGCTAGTAAAGGCGTTTGAATTAACTGATAGTACGGCTACCACAACATTTAAGGATGTAAAAAAAGGAGCTTGGTATTATAACTCTATAGCAACAGCCCAGAAGCTTGGAATAGTTAAAGGTAAATCGGATGGGAATTTTGGAGTAACAGACCTAATTTCTCGCCAGGATATGGCGGTAATGCTATACAATACAGCCAAGGCTGCAAATATTAATATTGACAGCAAGAATGTAACAGAGTTTGCTGACAAGGCTGACATCTCCGCATATGCAATTGAAGCAGTGGAGTCGGTCCAAAAGGCGGGTATTGTATCAGGAATAGGAAATGGCTTGTATGCACCTAAGAACATCTCAACAAGGGCAGAGGCTGTAAAAATTATACACAATTTGTTCAATGCTTTAAGGTAATAAATAGTAGTTTCTAAGAGTTGTTCCGATAATATAAAGTTTAGCATTTAGTAGGGGTAAATAGGGCCATTTATATAATACGGTTGGTATATAATTTAGATTAACAGACACCATGTGCTTATTTAATATATGAGACAGTAAATTATGGCTTATAAAACTGTAATTTCATGCTGTTTGGGTAAAAGCCCTGGCCGCAATAATTATTATAATGTAGCACTAGTTTTGGGATATCTGAAAGTGAGGCAAGCAGCATATCTATCATTAACATTCATTTATTAAAAAACATATATCAATCGATTGACATACAAAATAAAAAGCCCTATAATTAAAATATAGAACTTCTGAGTTCATATGGTGGCCGCCATTAAAAACTAATCTTTTGTAATTCCAATTTGTGACTTTATTAAATTGGTCCGTTAAAAGAAAGGGAGGTTAATAAAAATGAAATTAACCATGAAAAAGATATGTCGGAAGGTATTACCCATGTTTTTGGCAGCATTAATGGTTGTAGGTTCTGCACAAACTGCTCTTGCTGAAACAGATGAAGGTTCAGGCGGAGTGAAAAGTGTGCGTGCCGTTACTGACATGGGCTGGTGGGGTCAGAGAGTTACAGGCGTAGTTCTGGAATTTTCAGAGGAAGTAGATGTTTCTAAGCTGGCAGTAGAAGACTTCGCAGTGCGTGATACGTCATTTAATCCATACTTTGACAGCGGAGATTTCGCAGATCCGAGTTTTATGAAGGACCAGACTGTAATAGATGTTTTTACTGTTTCCGATCCTTCTTCTCTACTTGAAAATGATCGTCCTGCTTCACCTGGCAAGTATTTAGTAGTTATGGTTGAGCCAAACTTCAATGGGGGAACAAAGGTTTCTATAAATGGTGGAATGATGGCAAACCCAGATCAACCTACAGAAGTGACTATTAAAAAGGATGTCTACTCTGCAAAAGGCGACGTGCTTGTAAGCGCTAGCAGCCAAGCACTCAAATTAACTGGCCCAGCAGTCGTTAACCGTGGAGTTGATCAGTTTATACATGGTGTATTAGAAAACCCATCAGTAGGGTTACCTCTTAACTATGACTATCGCTTACCAGAAAACTATGATCCAGCTAAGAAGTATCCATTGGTAGTTTACTTTAATGGTAATGGACAAGGGTATTTTCCAGCTGCAGATAACTTAAGAGGGCAATTAATCTGTGATGGAACGCTACAGTTCTGGTTTAATGAGATGGATACGCCTGTTAATGAAGACGTTATTGTTCTTGCGCCACAAAGCACAAGAACTGGACAAACAACTAACATACAAGCGGAGCAGGCTGCAGAATTAATTGAAATCTTCTCTAAGGAGTTTGCGGTCGATACAGATCGTATATATGGTTATTCTCTTTCAATGGGCTCAAATCTAGGTTGGTGGTTGGTGGCAAATCGTGGAGATCTATTCGCAGCATTTATTCAGACCTCATTTATGCCAAACAACCAGGCACAGGCTACTGCTATAGCAGAGGCAGAGGTTCCAATGCATCTTTTCCAAGGACAATATGACCACCTCTTCGGAAGTGCAAATGCTATAGCTTCCTATCAGAGAATTGTTGATGCATATAAGGCTAGGGGATTAAGTGACGAGAGGATTGCCGAACTAATAAAAATAACCGTTTACCCTGACAGTGCTTTCGATGCACAAGGCCCAGGTCTTAGCACACCATCAGGTCCTCAGGCGGGTCTAATTCCAGATCTTCCAGGTCCTCGTATAGATAGACACGCAGCAACGGTACCAGCATTCCAAGACCCTGAGACATCAAAGTGGTTACTAGCTCAGTCTAAATCTTCTTCAAGGTTGTTTACTATTACAACAGACGGAGTTTTAGACAGAACAGGTGGATTACGTGCTACTATAAATGTTGATGCAACAGAAGGCGCAATGACACATGAAGGGCAGGAAGTTGTACTATTCCAGCTTATGAAGGGTAACACTCCGGTAAGCATCGTTGCTCTCAAAAGAGACATAACCTCACAAGAGGAGTTTACTGCATATTTTAATGTAGATCCAAGAGATACTTCATACTCTGTTAAAGCTTTTGTATTTGATAGATTTAGCAACGATTCAACTGCACCTATAAGTCTTGCAGATAGTAAAGTATTAAACTAAGCATTTAAAAAAGGTATAACAGTTCAGAATCTATTGAGTGGAGCCTAACCATAAAGTTGCTTGAGCAACAGAACTTAAAAGGTATTTTTAGTAGAAGGATTAAGAGCTGAAAATATAATTAAATACTCGAGTAACTTTATGGATTAAAAACAGAAAAGAGGTTAAAAATGACAATAAAACAGCGGTTTAGTTTTTTAATTATTATTGCGTTCCTACTTAGTTTTACATTTAATTCTTTTGCTTCAGACCCTCAAGTAACACTAGATAATATTTCTAATAAACAAGTAGGAGACACTGTAACCTTATCTGGTACAAATTCCATGGGGACAATTAGTTTAAAAGTAATCAGACCGGATTCAACGGTATTATATCTTAATACTGTAAGTACAACAAACTATTTGGATACGTTTACAATTCCATTAGATGCCGCAATTGGAAAATATACTGTTGTGGCAGGTATAGGGACAACTGTTGCAACAAAAACATTTAATATTGTTGCCCCACCAGTACCAGTATCAGAAGTAACATTAAACAAATCATCACTTAGCCTAGTGCCAGGTGCAAAAGGATTTTTAACAGCAACAGTACTACCTGCAACAGCAGCAAATAAAGCTGTAAGCTACTCATCAAACGATCCATCAGTAGCAACTGTAGATAATGCAGGTGTAGTATCAGCAGTAGCTCCCGGAACTGCAATAATTACTGTAACAACTGCAGATGGTGGGAAAACAGCAACATGCACAGTAACGGTAACAGCAGCGCCTGCATCCATTACTATAGATAGTATAACTGATAAGCGGCCTGGAGAAACAGTAACAGTATCAGGTATCAATAATTTGGGATCAATCAGTATAAAAGTAATGAGACCAGATACAACTGTGCTATATATTAATACCATAACTGCTACAAACTATTCGGATACGTTTACAATTCCATCAGATGCTGCTTATGGAAAGTATACTGTTGTGGTAGGGCAAGGAACAGACACTGCAACTACAACATTTAATGTTGTTCGCCCACCAGTACTAGTAACAGAAGTAACATTAAATAAAACAGCACTTAGTTTGGTCGAAGGTGCTAAAGGTTTCTTAACAGCAACAGTATTACCTACAAATGCGGCAAATAAGGCTGTGACGTTCTCATCTAGCCATCCATCAATAGCGACAGTTGATAATGCAGGTGTAGTAACTGCGGTAGCTCCTGGAACTGCAACAATTACTGTAACAACTGCAGATGGTGGAAAAACTGCTACATGTACAGTAACAGTTACAGCTGCACAGACATCTATTACAGTTAACAATATATCCGATAAAAGGCCTGGAGATACAGTAACAGTATCAGGTCTCAATAATTTAGGAACAATCACTATAAAAGTAATGAGACCGGATACAACAGTATTGTACATAAATACAACAAGCGCAAAGAACTATTCCGATGTATTCACAATACCATCAGATGCTGCAACTGGAGTATATACTGTTGTGGTAGGTAAAGGCTCAGAAGTTGCAACTACAACTTTTAGGGTTGTTACATCATCTGGCGGTGGTTCGGAGGGTGGCGGCGGAACAGGTTCAACCACACCAACAACACCAGGTCAAACAAGTGCTGTAGAAAATGGTACTATAACAATTAATATACAGCCTAACGCTAGCGGATTAGTTGATGCCAAGGTGGCGGACTCTGATATGGAGGCGGCAATTGGAAGTGCTCAAAATAAAACTGTAAATATACAGTTAAAGTTAGCTTCTGATGCAAAAAACATAAGTGTTTCAATATCTGCTCAACAGGTTAAAAAGGCTCTTGAGAAAGACATTGAAACCATAACGGTGGACACTGGCCTTGCAACAATAACTTTTGCATCTGATCTAATCAGAGAAAATATGCAGCATGAATCGGATGTTTTAAAGCTTAATATTAATATTGTAGATAATTCTACATTGTCATCAGAGGTTCAGAGTATCGTTAACCAAAATACAGTGCTTGACTTCACTATGATGATTGGTTCACGTACTATAAGTAACTTTGATAACGTAGGCCAGGTTACAGTTAGTATGAAGTATGATTTGAAGCCAGGAGAAAATCCTGAGAAGGTTATTCTGTATTATATAAATGAAGATGGTAAGCTTGAAATAGTATTGAATGCCAGATATGATCAAACCACTGGAATGATTTCTTTCAATCCAAGCCATTTTAGCAAGTACGCTGTAGTTCATAGTAATGTTACCTTTAATGATATTGACAAGCCAGAATGGGCAAAGATATATATTGAAGCTCTTGCAGCAAGAGAGATAGTAGCAGGCATCGGAAACAATAAATTCAATCCTAATGGAAATGTAACTAGAGCTGAATTTATACAAATGCTAGTAAAGGCGTTTGAATTAACTGATAGCACAGCTACCACAACATTTAAGGATGTAAAAGAAGGAGCTTGGTATCATAACTCTATAGCAACAGCCCAGAAGCTTGGAATAGTTAAAGGTAAAACAGATGGTAATTTTGGAGTAACAGACCTGATTTCTCGCCAGGATATGGCGGTAATGCTATACAATACAGCCAAGGTTGCAAATATTAATCTTGACAGTAAGAATGTCACAGAGTTTGCTGACAAGGCTGACATCTCTGAGTATGCAATTGAAGCAGTGGAGTCGGTTCAAAAGGCGGGTATTGTATCAGGAATAGGAAATGGTTTGTATGCACCTAAGAACATCTCAACAAGGGCAGAGGCAGCAAAAATTATATACGGTCTATTTAATATGGTTAAATAGTATCATATTAACTTAACTACTTCTAAGAAATGACTTAATTAAGAAATATTCCTCAATTTATGCTAATGAAAACCCCCGCAACATTAAGTAAGTTTACTAAATGTTGCGGGGGTTTTCTATTGAATTCATACCAGAGAAATAGTTAAATCCAGCCAAATAGTTTGACTCCAGCGAAATTGAATTCATTAATGGTAAAAATAATTATATAACTGGCCGAGGTGACTGGCTCAAGAGCTGTTGCGGAAATATTAAATGGAAGTGCTATTTATCGCTTTGTAATTCCATTTAGCAGAATTTTAAAGTGTGCTAAAAATTGCTCCTTCAAATTGAAATCAGGGTATCTAATACACCATTCAAAAGTAATACCCCTCATGGCTAAAACTAAATGGTTTACAAGGATATTAACTGGTAAGTCTGAAGTAAACTCACCCCGAGTAATGCCTCTCTCAAGTATATCGCTATACACTTTATATAGTTCTCGATTATAACTCACTGAAGATTGAGTATCAATGGTCTTGGTTATAAGTAATTTATATAAAATTTTCATATTTTCGAAGCCTATTTTACTCTCGAGAATTTCTGCTACTTTTTCTGTCAATAAAATTAGGATATCTGGGGAGGATGCATTGTTACCTATGCTTTCTAGGTAATTTTTGTAATCGGAATCTATTTCTTTTACGTAATCAGTAATTAATATTGAAGCCAAGGCATCTTTTGACTCATAATGCACATAAAAGGCACCTTTTGATATGCCTACTGCCTCTACAATAGAGTCCACACTTACGTTATCAACGCCAAACTCCAGAAATAACTTCTTGGCGGTATCATAAATTTTCTTTTTGGTTTGGGCAGCTTGTATTTTTCTTTTACTAATCACATCTTTTTTCATATTTTACCCCTTAGTAGCTATAAGTAATAAATATAGCACTGTCGATGAAACTATAAGAGCACTGTCGCATGAAACTATAAGAGCACTGTTGCATGAAACTATAATAGTACTGCTGTATCATGATTTAATTGTACTGGCTCATCATAAACTATTGTATATATAACGCAAATCTTGAATTGCGGTTATTTGGCGTCTTGGTAAGTGACTATAGTCACAAGATTCATTGATTAGTATACTACTGTAAAACAAAAGAAACAAGTAGCTATAAACTACTTATTTTTTCACAACAATTATATGTCCGCAACATTCACATCTTAGATGCATACCACTTAGTTTTTTATATTCAACTTCTGGAAGGTTAAGCATTACAGATGTACAATTATTGCATATTAGTGATTTAAAATTAAATAACATTTTTCTCCTTTCATTTAATAATACATTTGGGAAATAAAAAAAGAAGAGCAAGGGCTCTTCTATTTATTCCATTTACCGAGTAAATAGGAAATTAAAGCGCAAGTATTACTAAATGAATGGGTTATATGCAAGGTAAGTACCTATATTAAAACTTTAATATCTTAATAGTATTGTTAGAACATAATTCATAATGTAATATTGACTAAAAGCCTAATTTAGCTATGTTATAGCTATTTGGCAAGGAATTAAGCTATATAAACATTAGTAGCTTGCAAGCCACGTCTGCCCTTTTCTACATCAAAGCTTACTCTTTGACCTTCATCTAGGGATTTGTAACCATTTGACTGGATTGCGGAGTAATGAACGAATACATCCTCTCCACCATCTACTGAAATAAAACCAAATCCTTTTTCTGCGTTAAACCATTTAACTATACCATTATTCATATTGGTACCTCCATAATTTTAATTATATTTTCCTGTAAAAATAAAAAACACACATTGGTTGCAAATGATACTAAATCATTTACAAATAACGTGTGCAAATAATTATCACTCTTAAATACTTTTTCATTTTAGCATACATATAAAAAACTGTCAACTAGTAAATAATAAAATTTTGAGTTGATGACAGCAAGAAAATATTAAAGGTGTATATTAAGCTTAATAGAAGTGAGTTTATTATCCAATTTATAGAATGTACTATTACTTTTGCAGTGAAATCCAGTAATTCATGATATCTTCCTTGTTTGCCGCAATATAATCCTTATCCAATTTCCATAAGTTAATCTGGTCTAGTAAAAGAGGCGATTGACTTTTTACATCACTCCGAACAGACCAAGTTCCATTTTGAAGGTATGGCTTATAACCTTCTCCGGTGCCATCGGTTTCCCCTAATAGCCAACGAATAAACAGTTTAGCAGAATTGATATTTGGAGCTCCTCCCACAATCATAGCACTGTTTGGAACATATGTCCCAACCTTGGGCTGGGCATCGAAAACGGGTGCTAGTGCATACCCTATGTCTCGGGTTCTCACTTTGCTTGAAATGAGAATCCCCACTGGAGGATCGGTCTGTCCCGGTGTGCCTACCGCTACAACTACCTCGTCTGAGGAGTTAACCTGCTTAAGATTATTTTCTACAAGCTTCTGTAGAAAAATCTTCCCAGCACTGCTGCCAACAGGTATTATCAGGTCCTTTCCGTAGAGGTCACGATAAGCCTTAGCCATCTCATCACTATTTTGCACTATTTCACATAGGGTAGCAAAAGTAGAATTGGAGCGGTTGGGATCAGCGATATAGACCTTGCCTTTGAAACGGGGTTCGGTCAGCTCCCACCAATTTGTGACAGGTGATTTTTTATAGACTTCATCGTTATAGAAAATCTGAATGATTTCACCTAAAAACTCAAGCTGATCTGTATTATGATCAGGTAAAATGTTTTTCTCAATATCATATGGTACATATTTATATAGAATACCGTTTGGAATAAGGTCGCGTGAAATTATAGTATCACTATCTGTAAATATTGATATGTCACAGGTATATTTTTGCTGCCTATAGTTTTCTCTCAAAGAGTCAATTAAATCACTCGTGCGAATGTCATGTGCTTCAACTGTTAGCCCAGGATACTGTTTTTCAAAGGACTTTTTGACTTCTAATATTCGTGTACTAATACTATATATAGTGAGTGTATCTTCTTTTAGAGCTGCTTTGTATAGCTGTTCCGGAGTCTCATGTGCAGTTAGCTTTGATTTTTCAAGCCATACTTTCATGTCCCTTTGTTGAGGAGTAGGGGTGTTATTTGAACATGATGTTATAAGTAAAACTGAAATTATTACTAAAATAAGCTTAGTTACTGATTGAAGATTGGATACGGGGTTCATCATATACAATAACCTCTGTTTTGATGCTCTACATACTGGTTGTTTAGTCATGTTAGTCTCCGTTCTGAATCTAACGTTTTAATGAAGAGGTATAGGACTTTTGAACAGCTTCTGTAAGATAGTCTATTTTAAGTTCCTTATATTTTAGAAGGTAATTCTCCCATACTTCATCGCTATGTATATCTAAGTTGCCTGTAATAAAGTCACTTGTGGCTTTCTCAGTATAAGTATCAATCTCTGAACGTATTTTTGTTAACAAATCTGTGTCTTTATCAAAGAAGATAGTTTTAATGTACTCACTCGGCTCGTATTTACGATAGCTGCTATAGGCTCTTGTGTTTAAGTACTCCTGATCGGCCTGAAAGCCACGCCATGTTACTCCGTCAGCATACTTATCGCGATTTATATATGGACCCATTCCAAGAAAATATTTGTTTTGGATCTTGTTCCAGACCTGGTTTCTCACCACAATTGTGGCAGGAGTTCCATACAGACTTATATCTCCTGCATTTGCAAAATCCCAGTCTACACCTTGTTCCCCGTAACGTCCTATTAAAGAAGCCTCCTCACCAACCATCAAATCCATGAGTTGGAATACTTCCTCAGGCTTTTTACAGGCAGCGGTTATAACACCCCCAGGACGCGGAAGAGATGTACAAACAGTGGAAAATCTTGAGCCTTGCGGCCCTTTGAGTGGAGTAATATGAACAAACTGACTGAGCAGCTCAGGTGAACTCTGCATTATAACATCTGTAATACTTCCACAGGTAAATCCTCCTACTAAATCTCTCGGGTCATTGACAATCCTACTCATTTGGTGGTTGCTAAAGTTCATGCATTGAGCAGGCAAGAGGTCTTTTTCGAGTAGCTGGTGGCAGAATATCATAGCTTGTCGCCATTGATCTGTGATAGGAGCAAAAAATACCTTTCCGTTATTTACTGCCATATTAGAATTTGAGGGATCATTATATACAAAGGAATTTATAAGGAAATTATGAATTTGCCTGTTATATGTTTCAGAACTAGATACAAGAGGAATTTCATCCCTTTTCCCATTATTGTTGGGATCATTGTCCCTAAATGACTCTAATACAAAAATCAGCTCATCAGGTGTCTTTGGCATGGATAGCTTTAGTTTTTGAAGCCAGGAGGAGTTTAGCCAAAGAGTTTGGTTGTTACGATTTACTGAAGAAAGATCAATGCAGGGCATATAGTATATATGACCACTACTATCTGAAATAACCCTGCGAATGTCATATGAATCAAATTGTGTCATAAATAGCTTTAGGTTACTGGGATATGCATCTATGTATCGTTCTAAAGGCAGTATATAACCTTTTTCACCATACTTTTGAATCAGTTCTTGGGATGGAAACCCTGAGTCTGAATTAAAAAATACTGCATCAATATCACTGTTTCTGGAAGAAAATAATAGCCTCAAATATTCCTCTGTATAGTCCAAGGGAATAAAATCAAAACTTAGCTGTAAATCAGACCGATTCTCTAACCAGCATTTATAGTAATTTGTTTCTATATTCTCTATTTTTTCATTGAAGGGTAAGGCTATGCGAATAGGCTCTTTAGATTGTAGAGCTTTTTTTGAGCAAGCGGAAAAGTTTATAGTACTACCAAAGAGAAAAATAATAAGTAGTAAAAGTGAGATGTTTTTGTTTTTTTTATTCATGCTGACTCTTCCTTTTTTTGCTACTTTACAATAAACCTAAAATAGTATCCATACTGTTACAATACTTACAATATTATACTATATAGTTTTATTAATAGGCAATTAAATCTATGCTAGAGCGGTCTACTTATAAATATTGGATTCATCTCAGAAGTTCATACAGCAACGGATCTATATTAAGGCTACTAATGTATCCGTGCAGTTTCACGCAGCAACGGAATATTTATTTATGGATAAATACTAATATTAAGTGGAAAGCAAATGTAATATACTGTAAAATATATTACAGGAAAAGGGAGAGATGGTTATGTATAACGTTTATGTGGTGGACGATGATGCGTTAATACTTGAAGAAATAGTCAAGAGTGTTCCTTGGATAGATAATGGCTTCGAGGTAGTAGGGTATAGTAGTAATCCCATTACTGCAATTGAGCAGATAGTACAACTACACCCGCACTTAGTAATCACTGACCTAAAAATGCCAGGTTTAAACGGTATTGATATGATTTCTGCAATAAAGGAAAAAGATATAGAATGTGAGTTTGTAATGCTTAGCTCTTTTGGTACATTTGAAGACTCCAGGGCCTTTTTTCTCTTGGAGGGATTTGATTATATATTGAAGCCTCTGCAGCAAGCTGATATGCAGTTGGTTTTGGAGAGAATAGCTGCAAAAATCGCCAAAAAAGTGAGTCCATTTCATGAATCAGACTTAGTAGGCGTTAACGCTTCCTTTGCACAGATGATTAACTTTATTAGAGATAATTTTAATCAGAAATTGACGTTAGGAGATTTAGCAAAACGATTCAATCTTAGCCCTAACTACACTTGCAACCTCTTTTCAAAGCACTATAATTCAACACTCACCCGTTTTGTTACAGAACTGCGTATGCAACAGGCGGTTAAGCTTATGACGGATACATCCAAGGCATACAAAGAAATAGCTGTAAATTGTGGGTATCTTGATTATTTTTACTTCTGTAAGGTATTTAAAGAATATTATGGACTATCACCGTCGCAATATAGGACTGAAAAATTATAAGGTATTTCAAAGAAGAGGACACTATGAAGCAATCTAACTTAAAACATAGGCTAAAGATGGCTGTGATAATGTTGTGTTGTGCCTTAATACTCATTTGGGTAGTATTTTTTACATTTACCGCCGGTTTTATGGAGAAAAACAATGAAGAGAATATGCAACAGGCTTCTTTGCAGGTGATGAAGACCATGGAATCAGAGTTTCTAGCATTGGAGCACATGGCCTTTACCATGAGTCAGAACTCACTGGTAAAGGAGTTTGTCAAAGAGGAGAATCCATTAATTTATCATGTTAAGTCAGAAGAGGTAAGCGATTTATTGTCTTCACAGGCAATACCGTCCTCATTTGTTAAAAGTACTATTATATACAACCAGGATGCTGTGTTTTGTAGATTTGCAGGAGCATTAGGAAATACTGCAGCAAAACGTATTTATTACTTAATTGACTCATCAGCGCTGCCCCAGCATATGGTACTCGATCTTGAAGGCGACCATTATGTAGGCTATGCAAGTGGAATATATGAGGGACAGCTTCAAATAGGGACAGTAGTATTATTATTAGATGAAAATAAACTGAGGAGCCTTTTTATTGAAAACAGCGGAGTGAACTCCTTACAAGTTTCATTGGCAGCTGATGGCAACGTTATTACTTCGAGTGATGAACAGTTGATAGGAATAACTGTAAATGATGTAAGGCGGAATACATATTCTGTTCTCAGTAGAAAAATCGGGGTTACTCCCTTTGAAGTTTTAGTGTCAAGCGATGGGAGATACATTAATTCTCTTCTAAAGGACTTTGCAATTATATCAGTGGTGGTAGGTATGATGATTATTATTTTACTTGTACTGTTCTTTTTCTTTTGGAATAAATCGTTTGTGAGTCCTATGCTTACCACAATGCGTGGGATTGAGCTGCTTGGCACAGAAAATGTAGATCAAACTCTTGAATATACGGGGGAAGTTAACTTTGATAGACTGGTTGAGAAAATCAATTCCATGATTTTTAGATTAAATGAGAAAAAAAGAGAGCTGTTAGTAGCTCAGACAAAGCTACACAATGCAGAAATTGAGAAGCAGAATGCTTTGATTATTTCATTAAAGAAACAGATAAATGCACACTTTACTATTAATGTACTCAACAATATAAAACTTCTAGCAAAAAGGTGTGAGGTGGATAAAACTGCTGAAATGTGCGATGGGCTAGCCTATATGCTGCGCTATGCAAATGAGGGAGATGAATTCATAGGAGGGCTGGAAGAGTTTTTTATTTTAGAGAAATATATAGCTATCATGCAGATTCGCTTTCAGAACAAATTTACCTTCCAATTTGATTTGGACGAGAGATTAGATAATGTAAAAATTCCTAGGATGTTGATACAGCCAATAGTAGAGAATTCAATTCTGCATGGCTTTAAACAAATGTCTGATGGGGGTATTATTAGTATTAATGCTACAATAGATTCTGATAAATTAGTAATTTCGGTATTAGATAATGGCTGTGGCATAGATAAAGATGAGCTACTTTTATTAAGGGAAAAAATTGAAGGGGCTGAAAAGCAGGATTTGAACAAAATGGGACTAGAGCATATTGCTCTACCCAACATTCAAAAGAGAGTTGTTTCATATTACGGCAGCTGTTATGGGCTTAATGTGAACAGTAAGTTCGGACAGGGAACAGCAATAACTCTCACATTGCCTGTATATTCATAGCCTTTATATTCATAGCCTGTATAATCAATAAAATCAATTCATAGGATAAATCTTAATATTTTACAAACGATTGTGAAAATACTCCATATTCTAGCTAAGCGGCATAAGGTTAAAATTATTAAAAGTGCCTTTGTTTTGCAAGCGATTTTTTAATAAAAACTTATAAAAGCTAGTACTAGCATTATAAAGGGAATTAGATTATACCGCTGCCATGCAGCAGAAATGGAGATGTATATGTTAAACAAATGGAATAGAAAGATATGTCTTTTTGTAGCAGCAGTAATACTTACGACATTGTTACCAACAACCATACCTTATTCGGTGGGGGCTGCAGCTGCAAATAAAACGGTTAAAAAGGCTCCAACAATTACAAGCATAGCAAATATAAATAAAACTGTTGATATCGATACCTACATATCAATGCCAACAACAGTGGTAGCAACAATGAGCGATAAAAAAACAAAGTCGGTAGCTATTAAATGGGATAAAGTGCTTAATGCTGATGCAGACGGTACATATATTGCAAATGGTACAGTTGCAGGGTATGCCAAGAAAGTTGTTTTCAAACTTGTTGTAAAGCCACCGAAAATGGGTACCAT